>JAGBHS010000092.1 GCA_017935385.1 Tidjanibacter sp. | reverse complement strand
CGGTAGAAAAAATCAAGTTACCATAGGCTCAAAAACTTATGAGCTGAAAGACGCAAAATGCTGGTGGTATACATATGACAATGGTATTACCGAGTTTGACTTTTATTTTTATGGTGAGTCAAACAGCGACGGTCATGTCTATGACAAAACGGGAGGTTCCACTACCGATGAATATGACGGTTTTACAATAAATCCTTATTACTTCTATTGCGACTCGACCACACCTAAAAGTGGCACCTACACCATCAACGATAGTAAAGACAACATGACGTTCGAAGGTCGGATGTCTTATGCGGAAAATTATAAGGCCGATGATTGGGATGACGGGAATGCGACTTCTGCCGTTATCAATAATTTGGGCGGAGGCATCTATGAGATTATAATCTCGGGTAAGGCCCCTGACGGCACCACTCCCATTGAGTTGTACTACAAAGGCACAATTCCATTTTTTGATAATAATTAACACACATAAAACCAAACAAAAAAAAAAGCAACCGCACTCCTTTTTCGGGTGCGGTTGTTTTTTTGGGGTTGTTATTAAATTCCGTTAAGAATATAGTCTTTCAGTTGGTCGATATCGTTTCCCATCGTTTTTGCCACTTTGGGTTTGCTCATTGCCGTTTTCAGTGCGGCGGGAATCTCAAACTCCTGACCCAATGTGTCTTTGATGACCTCTCCGAACTTGGCATAATGAGCCGTAGATAACCAAAAACCATCAATATCATAATGCTTGGCAGCATTGTATCCCACTGCACTATGAGGATCCGACACATAGCCGTATTTCTCATAAATCTCTTTGATGCCTTTTCTTATCTCCTCATCGTCGCAAGAGTATCCGTTCAGTGCCGCAGTAAGTTTCTCAAAGCTGTCGTCATACAAATAAACCATACGTTCATAGTTGCTCGGATTGCCCACATCCATTGCGTTTGCGATGGTTCTTATGGAGGCTTTCGGCTCATAATTACCACTCATCAAAAGTTTAGGGATGATATCGTTGCTGTTTGACGCAGCGGTGAACTTTTTGACGGGAAGTCCCATGAATGTTGCCAGCATGCCGGCGGTAAGGTTTCCGTAGTTTCCACTCGGAACAACAATCTCGGGCATGGTTTTGCCGGTTGCCTTTTTCCACAGGTAATATCCGTAGAAATAGTAGAACGACTGCGGTATCCAACGTAAAAGATTGATGGAGTTTGCAGAGGTTATGTTTTTGATCTGTCGGAACTCCTTGTCGTTAAATACCGCCTTTACGAGGGCCTGGCAATCATCAAAAGTTCCGTTTACTTTTACGGGACGGATGTTGCCACCGAGTGTGGTCATCTGGCTCTCTTGCAGATTGCTTATCTTGCCTTCGGGATAAAGAACAACAACTTTTATTCCGTCTACGTTATAAAAACCGTTGGCCACCGCACTTCCTGTATCACCTGAGGTAGCAGTCAGAACTATCAGTTCCTCAGACGATTTATTCAATAAGCCGATCATGCCACCCATGAACTTTGCTCCGAAATCCTTGAATGCAAACGTAGGGCCGTGGAACAATTCCAGGGTGTATTTGTCTCCCTCCATATGATGCAGTTTGCAGTCAAAATCATAGATTTTTTCGAGCATTGCTCTCAGTTCGTTGCTTTCAAATTCGTCGGGGAAAAGTTGTTCCGTAAGATAAAGAGCCATTTCGGTGTATGAAATTGCTGCTCTGCGTTCCACCTCTTCCATATCCACTTTGGGAATGAATTCGGGAACGAACAACCCGCCGTCGGGAGCCAATCCCATAAATGCAGCCTCTTTCAGGCTGAATAAATTTCTCTTCTCTCTATCTCTCGTGCTGAAATATTTCATATCTATTATTAAATTGTTTTGGCTCCTTTATCGGAAACCTTCATTACATATATATTCGAATCTATACCCTGCTCCTTTAAGTGAAGTTTCATGATCTCCCCTATCTTCTCGGCCGCTTTTTTATCTTCCGACAGCGCAAATACCGAAGGCCCCGAGCCTGAAATATTCATACACAAGGCGCCCTCTGCAAGAAGTTTCTCTTTCAGAGCGTCAAAGCCGGGGATAAATTGTTTTCTATGCGGTTCGGCAACCACCTCTTTCATGGCTCTGCCTATAAGTTTTACGTCGCTTTTGTAGAATCCTGCAACCAAACCGCCCAGATTACCCCATTGGGTGATTGCTGTTGACAGCGGAATCTGGTTAGGAAGAACACTTCGTGATTCTTTGGTGGTAACCACAATATGGGGATGAACTACCGAACAGTAGAAATTATCCGGAACGGGTAACTGGATTATATCCAGCGGATTATATCCTCTCACCAATATTGCGCCTCCCATAACCGCAGGGGCAGCATTGTCGGCATGAGCACTTCCACAAGCCAGCCTCTCCCCTTCCATTGCAAACTCCACCAACTCCTCTACCGAAAAAGGCCTTTCGAACAATTCATTCATTCCGTATGCGGCAGCCGCGCTTGATGCAGCACTTGAACCAATGCCGCTTCCGGGAAATATCTTTTTCTTAACGTCCACGTTGATGTGTGCATTCCTGCCCAACTTGGCCAAAAAACTCCTTATTACGGGTGTTATCACATTTTTCTCAATATCATTCGGCAGTGGTACTTCGCACGAATTTACTATACTGATACCGTCACCCTCCTCCGCCGACATTTCAAGAATATCTCCAACTTCGTCCAAAGCCATACCCATTACATCGAATCCGCATCCGAGATTTGCTATTGTTGCAGGGGCAAAAACCGTCACTTTCTTCATATCAGCCAATTAATTAAGAATAGTTTTCATTATATCCGCAAAAACGCCTGCGGCCGTCACTTCGGCACCAGCTCCATAACCGCGAATTGTCATCGGGTGTTCTTTGTAGCGTTCCGAATAGATCATTATGATGTTATTGCTGTCATCGAGATGGAAGAACGGGTGGTTAGCCTCCACTTCCGCCAAACCGATACTTGCATTACCATTGTTGAAAGAGGCTATATATCGCAGACATTTGTTGCTCTTTTTCAACTCAGTCATTCTGCTTTCCAACTCTTTGCCATATTCGGCCACGCCCTTCATAAATTCCTCTTTATTGTCGATTTTCAACAACTCTGCCGGAATGAACGGGTGTTCCTCTATCTCCTCGTCTTCAATCCTGTATCCGGCCTGTCTTGTCAGGATAAGCAGTTTCCTTTTTACGTCTTTACCCGAAAGATCTATTCTTGGATCGGGTTCCGTAAAGCCGGCCTCTGCCGCTTTATTCAGAGCCTCCGCGAGAGTTGCACCTGCATAGATCTTGTTGAGAATAAAATTCAAACTACCCGAAAGAACGGCCTGTATTCCTGTGATTGTATCGCCACTTTTGACCATGTCTTCTATGGTAGCCAATACGGGAAGACCTGCGCCGACATTGGTTTCGTATCTGAAACTGCAATTATTCTCCCTGGCCAAGGTGTGTAACTGCTCATACTGCTCATAACGCCCCGAGGCGGCAATTTTGTTCGCCGTAACCACATTGATTCCGTTTGAGAGCAATTTTGCATAACAATCGGCAATCACCTTGTTTGCGGTGCAGTCCACCAGCAGTGTGCTATGGCTATGATTGTCGGTAATATATTGAATAAAGCCGTCCAACGACGAAGTGATTGATCTCTCCTGCCATCCATCAGGATAGAGTTCCATGACATTCTCTTCCGACAGAATCATCTTTTTTGAATCCATGACACCTCTCAGACGAACACTTATGCCGTAATGGTCAAAGATATATTGCTGTTGTTTCTTCAACTGTTTTAATAGTGCATCACCGACATTGCCGTGTCCTACCGCATATATATCCATAATCACATATCCGCCCAAGAAAAATGCGTCGTGCAAAACCCTTACGGCTCTGACCACATCGTTCATAGACAAGATTACAGAGATATTCAACTCCGAACTGCCTTGTGCAATGGCAGATATGTTTATTCCGTACTTTCCGAGTGTGGAGAACATCTTTCCCGATATACCGGGCATGTTACGCATATTGTGACCCACCAGTCCGAGAATAGCCATGTTGTTGTCAATAGAAATATTATAGGCTATTCCACCGGTTTTGTCGGTGTGGAAATGGCGATTGAGTATTTCGCACGTTCTCTCTCCGTCGCTTGCTTGCACGGCAATGGTTATGCTGTATTCCGATGCGGTTTGAGATATGAAAGAGATGTTGATATCCTCCTCTGCCAATATGCGGAACAACTCAGCCGAAGCTCCCACCTTGCCCAGCAATACGTCGCCACTCAGCGTCACAACACTCATATTGGGTATGTAAGAGATACCTTTTACGGGGCGATCGTTTCGCTCATCGGCTTTTTCGCTGATAAGTGTACCCGGATTCTCGGGTTCAAACGTATTCTTTATGAGGATGGGAATCTTGTTCTTTGTTGCGGGCCATACTGCGGGCGGATACAAAACTTTTGCTCCAAAGTTGCTCAACTCGGCCGCCTCGCTGTATGTCAGTGCCGACAAGGTTATGGCTTTGGGCTCGATGCGCGGGTCGGCAGTCATCATGCCGTTTACATCGGTCCAAATCTCCAATATCTCGGCATTCAATGCTGCTGCTATTATTGCGGCCGAAAGATCCGAACCGCCACGTCCCATTGTTGTGGTTCTGCCGTCACGGGTAGAGGCATAGAAACCGGGAACAACGACCCGATGGTTTACTCCGGCCAGACGGTCATTTATAGTCTGACTGGTTTTGTTCCACAATACGTCTGCATTGCCGAAATTGTAGTTGGTTATAATGAGGTCTTTGGCATCCACCCATTCGGCATCCAACAAACGGCTTATCATGCGTGACGACATGCGTTCTCCCAGTGAGATGATACGGTCCTTTTCGGCTGGCGACTTATAGCATTGGCCGTTTTTCAGACTTTCGAGTACGGCGAAATCCTCCTCAAACTCCTCCATGTATGCTTTGTAGGCGCTATCGGTCAGTATCTGTTTTGAAGTCTCGGTGTGCAATGTTCGTATGATGGTCAACTCTTCATCAAACTCCTCGCCACCAATAGCCTTGTCGTAAATGCTTGTGAGCAGATTGGTGACGCCTTTCATGGCCGACACGACCACTATGCTGTCCTGTGGCTTGCTGCATACTATTGCTTTCATTTTCATCAGTGCGTCTGGATTACCAACCGAACTGCCACCAAATTTCAAAACCTTCATATTTTTTTCTTTTAATTTGATTCCTATTATATCGTCTTTCCGGGATAGCACTCCAATGCCTTGCGCAATATCTCAACCGATCTTTTCAAATCCTCACAGTTGAGAACAAAGGCAAAACGTACCTCGTCCCTGCCCAATGTGGTGTCTGAATAAAATCCCGAGCCAGGGGCTATCATCACCGTTTCTCCATTATCTTCAAACTCGTTAAGGCACCATTCGCAGAATCGATCACAATCATCAATCGGGAAACGAGCCATTGCATAGAATGTACCGTTGGGAACCGGTGCAAACACTCCCGGAATAGAGTTCAAGCCCTCCAACAGACAATCTCTGCGACGCAAATACTCCTCGTAGGTATTCTTATAGAACGACTCCGGAACGTCAAGTGAGGCCTCTGCTATGATCTGGCCAAGCATTGGCGGACAGATACGTGCCGACGAGAATTTCATGACGGCCTCTCTCAAATCCTTGTCGCGAGAGATAAGAGTTCCCACTCTGATGCCACACTCCGAATAGCGTTTCGAGAAAGAGTCTATCAATATCACTTTATCGGCAATCTCCGTCAGGTGACCTGCCGAAACATACTCACCATCGGAATAGATAAATTCGCGATACACCTCGTCAGAAAAGAGATACAAATCGTGCTTTTTTACCAATGAACATATTTGTTCCATCTCCTCACGGGTATATAAATATCCCGTCGGGTTGTTGGGATTACAGATGAGTATGCCTCGTGTCTTGTTGTTTATCAGTTTCTCAAACTCACTTACGGGCGGCAGTTTGTATCCGTCTTCTATATGAGAAATGACGGGTCTTACCACTACCCCTGCCGCAATGGCAAGTCCCACATAGTTTGCATAAGTAGGCTCCGGCATTATAATCTCATCACCGGGGTTCATACTGGCGAGGAAGGCAAAAAAGACAGCTTCTGATCCTCCGGCTGTGACAATTATATCTTCAGCCGAGAAATCGATATTGAAACCTTTGTAATATTTTACCAGTTTCTCGCGCAATGATTTATATCCCTCGCCCGGACCATATCCCAGAATATTTGCATCTATGTGTATCAATTTATCCAACCCTTCTTCGGGTGTAGGCAGATCGGGTTGGCCGATATTGAGATGATATATTTTAGTGCCTCTTGCGCGAACCTCCTCGGCAAGTGGTATTAATTTCTGTATGGGTGAGACCAATATTTGTTCGCTTCTTGCGGATACTTTTCCCATGGATTCTTATCTATTGTTTTCAAAGTGAACAAAAATAAGAAAAATAGAGTGATAAAACAAACCTGTGTTTTATATATTGCACCTAACCCAGAAGATGTTGAATTTTTTAAACAAAAACTCTTGTGGGGCGCAATACTGACATTGCTACTTCCCTTATTTCTACTCTCTACGCAGCTCTTTTTTAAACAAAATCTCATGTGGGGCGCAATACCGACAATACTACTTCCCTTATCCCTTCCCTCTACGCTTAAACAAAAAACAAAAAATCGGTCATCATTTTCATGACAACCGACTTTGTATATTAACTCATTTGCAGACCTACCAAATATTGAGAGTGCCGATGGCTATCAGATAGAGGTATCCTATCGCCATTCCAACAACACCCATTATTACACCCACCTTTATCATTTGCGACTGCTGAATAAGACCCGTTCCGTGAGCCATTGCATTCGGCGGTGTACTGATAGGCAGCGCCATGGCCAACGATGCCGATATAGCCAAACCAACCAGCAGGGTGCGTACACCACCAACGGGATCCAACGCATTTCCCATGCCTGCACTTACGGCGGCCAAAATGGGAACCAACAATGTTGCGGTTGCCGTATTGGAGATAAAAGTAGAAAGCACAATACAAATCAAGCCGGAACCGATGATGATAAACAACGGCGACCACGATGTAAACGGAATGGCATTAACCATGGCGGTCATAAGACCCGAATGGTTCATGGCCCCACCGAGGGCAAAACCTCCTGCAACCATCCAAAGAACACTCCAATTTATCTCCTCCAAATCCTGGCGTTTGATGATTCCCGTAACACAGAAAACAGCAACGGGTATCATGGCTACGACATTTGCATTTACTCCCGTATATTTATCGGCCATCCACATCAATACCGTTACGGCAAAGGTGATATACACCACCGTGGTGTGCCAATCTTTCTTGGCCTCACCCTCAATCTGTAACTCGATGGTTTTCTGTTTGAAGGGAAACAATTTGAGTAATACCACCCAGGAGATGACCAAAACAACCAATACATACGGAACCATCACTGCAACCCACTCTCCGAAACCGATATTCATGTTCAATCCGGCCGGATCGTTCAAATATCTGAGTGCGATAGCGTTGGGAGGTGTTCCGATGGGGGTTCCTATACCACCGATATTGGCGCCGATGGGGATGGCCATTGCCAAAGCAATTCTACCCTTTCCGTCAACGGGCAAAGATTTCAATACCGGAGCAAGGAATGTGAGCATCATCGCGGCGGTGGCGGTATTGCTGACGAACATTGAGAAGATTGCCGTCACAAGTATGAAACCGAGCAAAACGATCTCGGAACGTTTACCGAACGGTTTGAGCATGGCACGAGCCAGTGTGACGTCAATACCCGTCTTGGCGGTTGCGATGGCAAGGATAAATCCTCCGAGGAAGAGCATGATAATGGGGTCGGCAAAAGTTGCAAGAAGCGTCTTGTAGCTGACCAATGTACCTAACTCCTGTGTACCATTGCTGTTCATGGCAAACCATAATCCGCTGTCCGAAACGGTCAGAAGTAGTAATACGATTAGCAGTACCGAAGTCGTCCATGCAGAAATGGCCTCCATAAGCCACATCAAAGCTCCAAATGCGAAGATGGCAATGACTCTTTGTTGTGTGATTGTCAAATCGGGAATACCGAAAAAATCCTGCGGAGCAATCCATAACAGGGTTGCAACTAAAACAGCGATGGCTATTTTAATGGCGCTGGAAAGCCAACTCGGTTTTTTTCGATTGTGATAATTGGCTACAATGTTGTAACCGATAAAATTTTTGAACATACTTTTTCTGTTTTTAAAAGATGCCGCAAATGTATGAAAAAAACTGCTTATTACCGAATGTGGCTTTTAAAACTACTTCTAATTCATCTCTTTCGCCATTATTATCGAATTTTTCATCCTAACTTACTTATGGTTTACTGTAAAGTATGCAAATAATGGTGGCAACCAACGAGTCATAGACATTGAAAAGTCTCTTCTCCCTACACCCTAAACGTCTTTGGTGCATTCCCTTTCGAATGTAAATATACCACACATGCATATTAACTGTTGGCACAGTTTTGGATGTTGCAATGTGAAATTTCATACAATAACATAACATGAAGCATAAAAAGAATAATTATTTGACGGCGGAGAATGGACGGCCGATAGCGGATAATCAGAATACACAGACCGCTGGCATTCGAGGACCTGTAACGATGCAAGATCCGTGGTTAGTGGAGAAACTGGCCCATTTCGACCGAGAGGTAATACCCGAAAGACGTATGCATGCCAAAGGTTCGGGTGCGTATGGTACATTCACCGTCATGCACGATATCACAGCCTACACGCGAGCCTCGATTTTTGCAGAGGTCGGTAAAAAGACCGATTGTTTCGTGCGTTTTTCGACCGTTGCAGGAGAACGTGGAGCAGCAGATGCCGAGCGTGACATTCGCGGCTTTGCGATAAAGTTTTATACCGATACCGGAAATTGGGACTTGGTAGGAAATAACACTCCTGTATTCTTTTTGCGGGATCCACTCAAATTCCCAGATCTTAATCATGCCATTAAGCGTGATCCTCGCTCAGGTATGCGTTCGGCAAATAGTAATTGGGATTTTTGGACTTTGCTTCCCGAGGCATTGCATCAGGTGACAATCACGATGTCGCCACGAGGTATCCCCTATTCATTTCGTCACATGCACGGCTTTGGCAGCCACACATACAGTTTTATCGACGCCAATAATCGCCGCACTTGGGTCAAATTTCACCTGCGTTCATTGCAGGGCATCAAGAATATGACAGATGCCGAGGCGGAGACGGTGATTGCAAAAGACAGGGAGTCGCATCAGCGTGACCTTTTCGAGGCTATTGAGCGTGGCGACTATCCGCGCTGGCTTATGCAGATACAACTGATGAGTGAGGACGAGGCGCGCGAGTATCATATCAATCCGTTTGACCTTACCAAGGTGTGGTATCATGG
>JAGBHS010000011.1 GCA_017935385.1 Tidjanibacter sp. | reverse complement strand
GGTTGCCACAAAAATTACTCCCAAAGAACAAGGATTACCTTTGAATGCTGCACAAGAGTTGATTCTACCGGAACGCAGACGGATTGATAAACGCCTGCTCGAATTGGAAAAAGAGCATAGTGGCTTGGCGTGTTCCTATGTGGGCAAATGTTACTATTGTACCTCGGAGAGTTGGTTGAGTATGGTGATACCGCCACGATGTTCTCCACCCCCTCGGACGAACGAATCAAAGCCTACCTTACGGGCAAGATGGGCTAATGATGTTTATCTTACTTTCCTAAACGCTTCATTTAAAACACAAAAAAGGCAGGTTAAGAAAAACCTGCCTTTTTCTTATAAAAACAATCCTTATTTTATAGTCACATCAGCCTTCTGGCGAATGTCATCCGAAGCACTTCCGAGCAACAGTTCCAATTCGCCTCCTTCCAAAGCCCAGTCTCCACTCTCAACATCCCAATAACGCAACTCCTCAATCGGCAGCTCCACCACCACCTCTTTGGTCTCGCCGGCAGCAATAGCCACACGCTTAAACGCTTTCAACTCCTTTACGGGCCACTCCACTGTTGCGTCTCGACGTGAAACATACAGCTGAACAACCTCCTCGGCAGCCATATTTCCACTATTCGTCAATTCAAACGACACCTCCATCACATCGCCCAAACGATACTTGGTCTTGTCGGTCTTAATCTCGCCGTAAACAAAATCGACATACGAAAGACCGTGTCCAAAGGCATACATAACAGGCATGTTCTGCGTATCAAACCAACGATAACCCACATATTGTCCTTCTGTATAGTAAGCCGTCGGAGCCCCCGCCTCTCGTTTTTTCAGAGTTCGCTGCTCGGTGGCGATATCAGCCCTATGGGCTACCGTAAACACATCAGCATCCACATCATCGTTCTGCGGGAAATTACCAAGAGCATACGCAGGAGAGTCTTCCAATTTCAACGGGAATGTGAACGGCAATTTACCCGAAGGTGCAATATCGCCATAGAGAATGTCTGCCAAAGCATGGCCTCCCTCCAAACCATTCCACCAACCTTGCACAATGGCAGGAGAATATTTTTCCAACTCGCGCAAGTCACACGGACCACCCGATATAATCACACTTACAATATTGGAATTAACCTCCGCCAATGCTTTCACAATCTCTTCCTGACCTACCGGCAGGTTAATATCGGCTCTGTCGCTACCCTCCGTTTCGATACTCTTGTTCGTACCGCAGAAGAACAGTACCACATCGGCCTCTTTTGCTGCCGCCAATGCCTCTGCAAGCAGTTTGGCGTCGGGAGCCTCATCAATAGCAGATGCAATTTCCTCGGGTTTTATCTCCTTGGCATTATATCCGAAACGACCATAATAAGCCTTATAAGCAGGTGCGTATGAGATTTCAAAACGACCGTTTGAACGATTCTGCAATCCCTGCAACGGAGTCACCTCATAGGGTGTTTTCACTCCTGCGCCAACACCTCCGGCAGCCGTACTCGCAACTGCATTGCGACCGATAACGGCAATCTTTTTCACATCCGACGTTTTTAGGGGCAACAATCCGCCCTCGTTCTT
Organism: Tidjanibacter sp.; assembly: GCA_017935385.1. Classification (GTDB taxonomy): domain Bacteria; phylum Bacteroidota; class Bacteroidia; order Bacteroidales; family Rikenellaceae; genus Tidjanibacter. The sequence continues at coordinate 11,230 of JAGBHS010000011.1, read as the reverse complement.
CAACAGTACCACCGATTTTGCAGCCACATTATATGCCGTCTGCTGACTCTCTTTCTGTGACGTCATAACGGTATTGGCCACATCCTCGGAAACAGGCTCAATGGCAAATCTCACACGCAGAATCTCTCTTACCCTATCATCCACTATCTTCTCCGAGAGTTTGCCTGCTTTTATAGAATCAATCAGCGCAGGGCCAAAATAGTTATCACCTGTCATCTGCACATTCAGACCGCCCAATGCCGCCCCCATGGTACTGTGTGTTCCGCCCCAATCGGAAACAATCAAGCCCTTGAAGCCCCAATCACCGCGCAGAATCTCATTATTGAGAACAAAGTTCTCGGTACCATAATAATCATTTATCTTATTGTATGCCGCCATTACCGACATAGCACCACCCTTCACTACCGCATCCTCAAAAGGTTTTAAATAGATTTCACGCATGGTACGCTCATCGACAATGACATTTACCGATCCGCGGTTTGTTTCCTGATTGTTCAGTGCATAATGTTTCAGACATACCGCCGTACCGGCCGCCTGCATTCCCAACGTGTAATGAGTTGCAAGCGATGCCGCTAACATGGGGTCTTCCGAAAGGTACTCATAGGTACGACCTCCTACCGGCAGACGCTGGATATTGATGGCCGGTCCCAACATAACATCCTTTCCTCGCAGACGAGCCTCAACACCTATTCCGTTACCATAATCATAAGCCAATTCGGGCGACCATGTAGCCGCAAGTGCCGAACCCGTCGGGAAATAGGTTGCATAATCCAACGGCCATCCTTTCGGGCGGAATCCGTCGGCCACCTCTTCGCGCACTCCGAACGGGCCGTCGGCATATTTTATATCCTGAATCCCCAGACGAGGCACACCCTCCGACGACATGATGGTTTTGCTGTGCATCATTTCCACCTTTTCCTCCAATGACATCTGGGCAATAATTTCGTTTATCTTCTCGTCATTTACAGTCAAACGACTCTGTAAATCGGGTTGCTGTCCACAAGCCACACACAACACACCCGTCAAAACGAGCAATAAAAATCTTTTCATCTTCTCTTTCAGTTAGTTTGTAAAAATTAATCGACCGTTAAGATAAAAATTTTTCGTTAATTTTGAAAGTTTTCTGCATTTTCCGTGTCTAAATGGATAAAACAAAAAAGGATGGACAACATTGAATTACAATTTACCCGAATGGTAAAGGAGTACAGAAAGACGATCTACACCGTCTGTTATTTCTACTCCAAAGACACGGAAGAAGTCAACGACATGTTCCAGGAAGTACTGATCAATCTATGGAAAGGTTTTGAGAAATTTCGTGGCGACAGCAGTTTGAAGACTTGGATATGGCGCGTAAGTCTGAACACCTGCAACAATCATGAGAGAAAGAAGAAAAGGAGTGTACATACGATTCCTCTTTCTATCGACATCGACCTGTACAACGATGACGATGACCACAGTAAACAGATTCAAATGTTGTATGACAGAATCAACCGACTCGATGTTTTTGATAGGGCTATAATTCTCCTTTGGCTGGAAAATATGAGCTATCAGGACATAGCCAACGTGGTAGGTATAACTCTGTCTAATGTCTCCACCCGTCTGTTCCGCATCAAGGAACAACTCAAATCAATGTCTAACAAGTAAAAATGCAACTATCATGACACAGCAAATAATCGAATCTAATGAACTTTCGGAGTTAAAAGAGCAGTTCGCATTGATGACCACAAAATTAGAGAAACAGAAAATCATCAACGACGAGTTACTCAAAGAATCTATGACCACAAAGCTCTCTCACATCGAACGATGGTATCATTTCCGTTTCCGCATAGACATCATTGCAGCACCAGTTATCAGCATTGTATTCTTTGCACAATACATGAATGAAGGATTCCGATATTGGGGTTTCAGTCTGTTGGTTTTAGCCATAGGCCTCACTGATTTTTTATTAAACAGAAAAAGTTACAAAATTCTTGACATCTCCAATCTGCCTAATTTGAGCATGACCAATGCCTCAGAAAAGGTCATAAGGCACAAGCAACTGCACTCCATGATAAACAAGATTTTTCTGCTTCCTATGACAATACTGATTGTATGGACCATCGCCATCGCTTGTAATTATACATGGAATCTACAAATCATTGCACTTGTAGTCTTCATGCTGGTTGTTTCCATTTCATTTGGGATTCGTCAAATGAAGAGAAACAGAAAAAGGCTGGAAACCGTACTCCACCAAATCAAGCTCTTAAATGAGTAAAATAAAAGGGAGGGCATCCTCCCTTTTATTATTATCTATCATCTCCCAAAAGTTCCACATAAAAACTCACTGGTCTGAATCCGTCATTGCATGACAACATTGCCGACTTGGGATCTTTCATCCAACCATCGAAGAAATTACCGCCACCTTCGGCCAGTTCCCTTACAAACGGCAACATTGTTTCCCAGGCACTGTCACACATCCCCTCCGGTTTTCTACAATCATCCACCACAAAGACCTGCCCCAGTTTCATGTCACAAGCATGCTCTATCGGATTCTCATATTTCTCCATCAAATCGTCATACCGCGCCATCCGCATCACGGTTATTTTTATTCGTTTCATCTCTTTCTCGTTGCTGTTTTCTCAAAAATACAAGATTTATTCGACAAAACAAAAAACAACAGCGACACACTAAACAGTCACAAACAAACCGAACATTTCAGTATTAGGACAAATCTTTATATCTTTGTCCTTAATATCGTACCAACAATTGAAATACTTTTGCAAGGATGACAAACAGGAACATTAATTCGCTAAAAAATGAAAAAAATCGTAAATCCTTGGGAAGGCCTTGCAGAGTACAACTGTTTCGGATGTTGTCCGACAAACGAATTGGGCCTTAAAATGGAATTCTATGAGGACGGTGACGACATTGTCAGCACATGGCATCCGACACAAAATCATCAAGGCTGGATAAACACCCTGCACGGAGGAATACAGGCGACGTTGGCCGATGAAATAAGCAGTTGGGTGATCTTCCGCAAGTTCCAAACAAGCGGAGTAACATCAAAAATGGAGATCAAATACCTGAAACCCATAAACACCACAGAAGACCACCTCACTCTCCGAGCCAGAGTGAAAGAGCAGAAACGTAACATTGTATTTATTGATGTGGATATTCTGAACTCAGCTGATGAATTATGCACAAAAGCAACCTGTGTATTTTTCACCTTCCCGAAAGAGAAAGCACATAAAGAGTTTCACTTTGAGGAGTGCAGGCTCGCAAACTAAAAAATAACATCAACCCAAAATATTAATAAAATGAAAAAACTATTATTTATCGCATTGGCCGCAATGTTTGCAATGCAGTCTTGCGGTCAGCAACCCAAAGCGGACGATGGTGCTGCCGACGTCTATTTCACAAGTGACATCTCTCCCGAAGGAATGATGAAAGTTTACGAGGCCCTCGGCCGTAAGGCGGAAGGAAATGTGGCCGTTAAATTGAGTACCGGCGAACCCGGCGGTCACTACTATCTGCAACCCGCACTCATCAAAGACCTGGTTCAAAGTATTAACGGAACCATCGTTGAGTGTAATACTGCATACGGTGGCGGACGTGCTAATACTGCCGACCATCTGAAAGCTGCCGAAGACCATGGATTCACCGCCATTGCTCCGGTAGATATCATGGATGCCGAGGGTGATATAGAATTGCCCATCGAAGGAGGTAAACACATCACAGCCGACAAGGTTGGAGCAAACTATGCAAAGTATGATTTTGTTGTGGTGTTGTCACATTTCAAAGGTCACGAGATGGGTGGTTTCGGTGGCGCAATCAAGAACATCGCTATCGGCATTGCATCATCAAGCGGCAAGGCCCGCATTCACTCGGCAGGCAAAAGCGACACTAACGCCTGGATTGGTACTCCACAGGACGACTTCTTGGAGTCAATGGCTGAGGCAGCCAAAGCTATTGTTGACGACAAGGGTGACAAGATTTTGTATATCAACGTGATGAACAACCTGTCCATTGATTGTGATTGCAGTTCACACCCCGCAGCTCCCGAGATGATGGATGTAGGTATTCTGGCATCACTGGATCCCGTTGCTCTTGACAAAGCATGCGTTGATTTGGTTTATGCGGCTCCCGAGGAGGAGAAAAGATCATTGGTTGAACGCATTGAATCTCGCAACGGCATCCACACTCTCGATTATGCCGAGCAACTTGGTGTGGGAACACAGAAATACAACCTCATTGATTTGGACAAATAGTCCGACGATATTGATGATACAAAAATCCCGCCTTCGATTGGAAGGCGGGATTTTTATTATTTATTCGGTTGTATCAACCAGATACTCTTTTAACTTCTCCACCCAGTCGGGTAAAAGCGGCATGGACACCTGTTTCTCAAAATCAAAACCCACAACCACCGTATGACAAACAGCATTCACACGCTCCCTGTTTTTGTCCATCAATTTCTGCAAAAACGTAAAACTCTTATTGCCTATTTTCTCAATGGCCGTTTCAACATATACCTCATCTTCATATCGGGTCTGCTCCAAATAATCACTATGAACCGATACTATGACCAACGAATCCTTATGCCAATTCATACTGCTACCCAACACATTGGCATAAAAACCCGTTTTACCCAGATCGAAATAATCTTGAATATACACATTATTCACATGACCGAACATATCGATATCCGAGAAACGCTTCTGTATTTCTGTAATATACGTTTTTCCCATAACCTAAGTCTCTAACATCCTTTTATCTTATAATCTTTATTTCACAACCTTCGCCCAACATCATTATAGATGACGGTTGGCGAGTCGGTCGGCCTTCCATTGCCGGCGAAACGACATAATCCACACCACTCTTTATTTCATCCGTAATATCAGAAAAACATAATGGCGTCTCCTCGCCCGAAATATTTGCCGACGTAGACACAAGCGGTCTGCCCATACGAGAGATCAATCGGCGACAAAAATCATGGTCAGGCACACGCACCGCCAACGTTCCCTCTTCCGGAATCAGATTCTCGGCCACTCCACTCGCATTGGGCAGAATGAGTGTTAGCGGCTTGTCGGCCAGTTCCAACAAGTCCCATGCTACCGAAGGCGTTTTGGAAAAATATCGAGCCACATTATCCACCTTATCAAGCAACACTATCATGCCCTTCTTATTGACCGAACGCTTCAAGTCGTAAATTTTCTGTACCGCCATACTATTGGTGGCATCACATCCAATGCCCCAAACCGTATCTGTGGGATAGAGAATCAATCCTCCTGCACGCAAAACATCAAGCGCTTTTTTTACCTCTTCTTCCATAACAAATCAACTTCCGCGGCCTCATTGGGCCCTATTCATCACAAAGGTATTGAAAAATTTGTCTTTTCGTCAAAAAGGTTATAATTTTGCGAATCAAAACTAAAAATGTATAATTTTTATATTACATAACTTATGGGAAGGGCATTTGAATATAGAAAAGCGCGTAAGATGAAACGTTGGGCAACATGGCGCGCACATTCACCAAAATCGGAAAAGAGATTGAAATTGCTGTAAAACAAGGTGGTCCCGACCCTGCCGGTAACGTTCGTTTGAGAATTCTCATGCAGAACGCAAAGTCAGAAAACATGCCTAAGGAGAACGTTGAACGCGCAATCAAACGTGCGATCTCGAAAGACACCACCGACTACAAGGAGATGGTTTACGAGGGATACGGTCCTCACGGCATCGCAATAATCGTTGAAACCGCTACGGACAACACCACTCGTACAGTGGCTAATGTTCGTGCCATCTTCAACAAATGTGGCGGAACACTCGGAACAAGCGGTAGCGTAAGTTTCATGTTCGATCACAAGTGCGTTTTCAAAACCCCGTTGAAAGAGGGTGTAGATTTGGAAGAGTTGGAGTTCGAGCTTATCGACTATGATGTAGACGAGATGTTTGCCGAGGGCGATGAGATTATCATGTACGGTCCTTTTGAGTCATTCGGTAAGATTCAGGCTTATCTCGAAGAGCATGATATGGAGATCATCAGCGGAGAGTTTGTTCGTATCCCCACAGACGTGAAAGAGTTGACGGGCGAGCACAAAGAGAGCATTGAGAAACTCATTGAGAAGCTCGAAGAGGATGACGATGTAACCAACGTATTCCACAACATGAAGGAGGACGAGGAGCCCGAATCGGAGGAGTAATCAACGAAAAGGTCAGAGCAATAAAAACGCCGAACCGCAATTATGAGGTTCGGCGTTTTGTTATGTTCAAGAGGCCGTTTATCAATCCTCCACCTTGGTCCAGCCGCGACTGCCCATTCCGTCTTTTACGAATGTTTCGCCACGATCACTCTTGAATACATCGCCCGTGAGGTTGCTGTGACCTGTATGCTCCATTCCATGTTCATCCACCAAAGACTCTCGGCCGTCATCGTTGGTTCCCAAACCGAAGCCGCGACTTTTGCGACCACCGCCCGAACTGCCGTCCATACCGAGCAACAACGAGAAGGAAACCTTAATGAGAGCAATAACAAACACCACCAACAGGACAAGCAGTATTATTCCCACAACAACAACTCCTCCTACAAATCCGAGTCCGAAAGCCGTGGCCAACACAACAATCATAAACAACGAGCGCAGAACAGCCACTTTAACCGTACGTGCCGACATAATCGATTCCACAACATTGAAAATAATGACAGGGAACAGACACGTCAACGCCATTCCTTTCAATGAAATATTTATAGCAGCATTGAAAAATTCGTTTATGGCACCCGAAGCAACAGCCACCGCCGCAAACAATGCGGCTAAAATTATAGACAACGAGGCAAAATGGCGATTGGTTTCCAAGTCTTCGCCCCAAATCTTTTTGTCCAAACTATTGAAAAAAGTAAAAGCTTTCATATCCCATTCACATTAACATCTAATTACTACAAAAACAAACCCTGCACATAGACAAGCAGTAGCACAACGGGTATGCTGACCGCTCCCGCAATCCAATGTCGTTTAGGCACATCGGAGAACCATTTATACCGATTGTTCTCGGCCTTATATCCTGCATACAAGGGACTCGAAACGATGTTCCAAAAAGCAAGCATAGACAAGATGTCACCTGCAAAATAATATAAATTGTATTCCGTCCCAAAATTAACAATAAGCTCGGAGCCATTCATAAAGAAAACCGTAGTATACAACATTATTGCCATATAAACAGCCAGCCAACTGCGAGATTCCTTATCGTTCAAACGATTGGTTAACAGCAGAAAAACACATATAACAGTAATATAAGTTGCAGGATAATTCCTGTATATTGCAGAAACCGTGTTCAAAAGCTTGGCTGTTGCCTCACTGATTTCCGTTAAAGGAGTAAGATAAGGATTATTTAGATAGTCACAGAAACTCAGACCGCCTGACAACAAAACATTTACGCAAAGAACAGCAGATATTATTCTAATCTGTTTGCTTGATGATATAAAGATACACATCAGCAGAAAAAGCGCAAAACAAAGACTATCTATTGGAGCAAGCGTCCAGATAGTAGTCAACTGAAATGCAATAATTGGATACAACAACTCTAACAGCAGAAAAACTATTGCCAGCCCACGCAGTATGCGCACTTTCTTTGGCAGCGGCGTCGATTGCTCGACAGACAAAACATTCTCCATTTTTTTTAAGTTTTTAATTCATTATTAATAATATGTTAATTATCACAAAGATAGTCATGGGGGGGGGATTTTTCCAAACAAAAAAGGCAGAAATTTCCGCCTTTCTGTTTTATTGTCTGTACTCTCTTATCATTACTCCCCTTCCACCTTCACAAATCCGCGTTCGGCAGCCAACCGTTCCATCAGCGCATAGGCCTGTTCGAAATTGTTCTCTATATGACCGTCGAGAATCGCATCCTTTATTACCGCCTTAATCTCTCCGATGGCACTGCACGGTGCCAATCCGTAGGTCTTCATTATCAACTCGCCATTGATGGGCGGTTGGAAATTGCGCACCCTATCCTTCTCCTCAATCTCCCGCATCTTCTGACGAACAAGTGCAAAATTTTTGAGGAATCGTTTCACCTTCGCATCATCTCCCGAGGTGATGTCTGCCTCGCACAACGTCATCAGTTCCTCCACATCTTCGCCTGCCTCGAACAACAATCTCCTCACGGCCGAATCCGTAACCATATCCTCTGACAGTACAATGGGACGCAGATGCAGAAAGACCATCTTCTGTACATATTTCATCTTCTCGTTCAACGGCATGCGCATCTGTCGGAAAATATTTGGAATCATCTTCGACCCCACCACCTCATGTCCATGGAACGACCAACCTATGTGTGCGTCAAAAGATTTCGTACTCGGCTTTCCCACATCGTGCAGCAATGCCGACCAACGCAACCACAAGTTATCACTCTTTCGCGCCACATTGTCCAGCACTTTCAACGTGTGCTTAAAATTATCCTTATGAGCCTTGCCATTGATTGTATCAACCCCTTTCAATGCCTCTATCTCGGGGAAAACCACCTTTAACAAGCCCGTCGCACTCAACAATTCGAAACCGATAGACGGCACGGGTGACATGAGAATTTTATCCAACTCAGTCACAATACGTTCTTTTGACACTATCGACATTCGATCCACATTACGGGCAATGGCATCAAACGTTTCGGGAGCAATATCAAATCCTAGTTGAGTTGCAAAACGCACAGCACGAATCATGCGCAACGGGTCATCCGAGAAAGTGACATCCGGATCACACGGAGTGCGGATGATACAGTTTTCAAGATCGTTCATACCGTTGAACGGATCAAGCAACTGACCGAAAGTATCGCCATTCAGCGACCATGCCAACGCATTGATTGTGAAATCGCGACGCAACTGATCATCTTCAATGGTTCCGGCCTCCACCACCGGTTTTCTGGAATCTTTCGAATATGATTCCTTGCGGGCTCCAACAAACTCCACTTCCACTCCCGACGCCCGCAACATAGCCGTACCAAACCGCTTAAAAACTGACACCTTGGTATGCAATTCGCGTCCGAGTTCCTCCGCTATCTCTATTCCGCTGCCGATAACCACTACATCAATATCCGTCGAAGGACGGCACAAATAGTGGTCACGCACGTAACCTCCGATCACAAAGGCACGCACACCTCGTTTATCCACAATCTCGGATATTCTCTTAAATACGGGCAACTCCAACGGTTGTTTCATGCACTCAATCTGTCTATACTTCCAGAGTCAACTATTTCAACTGTTTCAAATACATCTGCACCGTAATCTCCAAGCCTAAATACAAGGCATCGGAAATAAGTGCATGTCCGATTGAAACCTCATCAACAAAAGGAATTTCTGTTACAAAATATTTAAGATTGTCAAGATTCAAATCGTGGCCGGCATTAACGCCCAATCCAATCTCACGAGCCACCTCAGCTGCTTCTGCATAAGAGTTTATTGCAGCCCACTTATCTTTCGGGTAGCCACTCGCAAAAGCCTCGGTATAAAGTTCTATTCTGTCGGCGCCACACTCTGCCGCACCTTCAACCATCTCCACAATCGGATCCACAAAAACAGACACTCTGATTCCCTTTTCCTTAAATTGAGCAACTTTTTCGCGCAAAAAATCCCTATACTTCACCGTATTCCACCCAGCATTGGAGGTGATGGCATCATGAGCATCGGGCACAAGAGTCACCTGCGTAGGTACAACCTCCAAAACAAGATCCGTAAACGAATCTATCGGATTACCCTCTATATTGAACTCCGTACTCAGTATCTGTTTCAAATTTCTCACATCATCATATCTGATGTGACGACCATCGGGACGCGGATGCACGGTGATTCCTTGGGCACCAAAACGTTCAATATCCTGCGCCGCCTTTATGACATCGGGCAGATTGCCACCACGAGAATTTCTAATGACTGCAATCTTATTTATGTTTACACTTAATTTTGTCATAATTAAACATTACTTTTGCGTCGTAAAGTTACCACATAATTTTTTTATATGAAAATTATTTTATACATACGTCCCGAATACGAAGTGGCCACCGGAGAGTTGGAGCAACTCTTGGGCACCATAAGCAAACACGGATTTGACTGTTATTTGAACAACTCTTTTGTCAATGCCCATCAAGACGCCACCTCTATAAACATATCTGACGACAAACTTTATTCCAAGATCAACAAGGAACTTGCCGAAGATGCGATATTAGTGACGTATGGTGGTGACGGAACTTTTCTTGAAGCCGTCAGGATGGCCGGCAATGTCACCATTCCAATGCTTGGCATAAACTCGGGACGTTTGGGATTTTTGGCAAACACCTCCAAAAACGGTATAGAAAAAACTCTCGCCGACCTGAAACAGGGAAATTATGAGATAGAAAAACGTTCCATGTTGAAAATAGAGGGCCGATTCGAAGGTCGCAAACAGACATTCTTTGCCTTCAACGAATTTTCCATACAGCGTCATAGCGTAAGTATGTTGGAAACCGACGTGGAAATCAATGACATGAAAGCCGTCAACTATTGGAGTGATGGAGTATTGTTGGCCACCCCGTCGGGTTCGACCGCATATTCATTGAGTGCGGGCGGTCCGATTGTTGCTCCCGAGTGCGGGTGTTTCATTCTGACCCCCATAGCGCCCCACAACCTCACCATGCGTCCCATCGTCATCCCCGACAACAGCGTCGTGAAATTCCGCGTCAATACGCGCGAAAGTTATGCCTATGCCGGAGTGGACAATAAAAACATGAAAGTGGAAAACGGAGCAGAATTCACGATACGAAAAGCAAAAAAATTTGTTTTTTTGGTCAAACTGCAAAATATATCATTCTACGGAACGTTAAGAAATAAGATGATGTGGGGTGTTGATAAACGCGACACCAAAAAATAAGCTGTCAGGATGTGGTAATATCTCGACAGAAATGTTATATTTGCATATTTATTTGATGTAATAATGCAGACAGAAACGCAAAACAAGATACCGCAACATGTAGCCATTATCATGGATGGCAACGGTCGATGGGCTCAACAACGAGGACTCGACCGCACGAAAGGCCATGTGGCTGGTGTCGAAAGCGTGAGGAGAGTAATTGCAGCAGCAGAGGAGATAGGGATAAAATACATTACCCTATATACTTTCTCTACCGAAAACTGGGGACGTCCCAAGCAGGAGGTAGACATGCTGATGGAATTATTCTGCAAAAGTATTTTAAATGAAACACCCGAGCTGATCCGCAATGGGGTGAGGGTGCGAAT
>JAGBHS010000091.1 GCA_017935385.1 Tidjanibacter sp. | reverse complement strand
CTCACCAATCCCGACAACCTGAACGGAGGAACACTCGTGATAAAATAAAACATACTGTTGCGGACCCCGAAAGGAGTCCGCAACCATTTAACGGAGAACAACAAGCCATGAACGCAGCAAGCGCCATTGAACTTTTAAAACACATCATATCCATACCGTCACTCAGCAGGCAGGAGGAGGGTGTGGCCGATTTGATGCAGAAGACACTCAACGAGTATGGTTATGAGTGCCATCGCAAAGGCAACAACGTGTGGGCATATTCAAAAAATTATTCGGCCGAAAAGCCGACCATTCTGCTCGACGCCCATCTCGATACCGTACGCCCCTCGGACAAATGGAGCATGGATCCTTTCACGCCCCAAATGCAGGAGGGACGTCTGTACGGTCTGGGAAGCAATGATACGGGCGGCAGCATAGTGGCAATGTTGGCTGCATTCGTTGCATTGGGAGATACAGAGCAGGCCTACAATCTCATCTATTCCGCCTCAGCCGAAGAAGAGGTAACCGGTAAAGACGGACTGAGAAGCGTATTGGACGAGTTCGGGCCGATAGACGTGGCCATCGTTGGCGAGCCGACGGGCATGAAGGCCGCCATAGCCGAAAAGGGACTTTTTGTTCTGGATTGCTATGCAAAAGGCGTGTCGGGACATGCGGCACGCGAAGAGGGTGTAAATGCCATCTACGAGGCACTGACAGACATAGAGTGGTTCCGCACGTATCGTTTCGAAAAGGAGTCGCCGCTGTTGGGCCCCGTAAAGATGAGTGTGACGTGCATCAATGCGGGAACGCTGCACAACGTAGTACCCGATCAGTGTAAATTCACGGTGGATATAAGAGTAAACGAGTGCTACAACAACAGGGAGTTGTACGACATCATCGTGCCCAATGTGAAGTGCGAGGTGGTGCCCCGTTCATTCACCCACAACTCGTCATCCATCGACCCGGCACACCCTCTTGTGGAACGTTGCAAGAAACTCGGAATAAAACTCTTTGCCTCCCCCACCACATCCAATCAGACAGCTCTGACGTGCCCGTCACTCAAAATGGGCCCCGGCGATAGTGCTCGTTCTCATACGGCAGACGAGTATATTATGCTGAGTGAAATAGAGGAGGGTATAGAAATTTTTGTAAATTTGTTGAACGGATTGAAAATCAAATAACAGAATATGGCATCAAAACTTTGGGATAAAGGCTTCGACACCGACAGATTCATCGAATCTTTCACCGTTGGACACGACCGCGAGATGGATATGTATCTCGCCAAATATGACGTGTTGGGCTCGCTGGCTCACATCAGAATGCTCAACGAAATAGGGCTTATTGAACAAGACGAGTTAGGTCCGCTGACGGCAGAACTGAAAAACATATATCACGAAATAGAACAAGGCAAATTCACCATTGAGGACGGCATAGAAGATGTACACTCGGAGGTGGAAATGTTGCTCACAAAGCGTCTTGGCGACATGGGCAAAAAGATTCACAGTGGCCGTTCACGCAACGATCAGGTGTTGGTAGACCTGAAATTGTTTACCCGTGCCGCACTGCGCGAAACAGCCGAAAACGTTAAAGAACTTTTTGACAAGCTGATTGAACAAAGCGAACGTTTCAAAGACGTTCTCATGCCGGGTTACACCCATCTGCAAATTGCAATGCCCTCTTCGTTCGGACTTTGGTTCGGCGCTTACGCGGAGAGCTTGGTAGATGATTTGCAACTTATGCAAGCCGCATACCGTATTTGCAACCGTAACCCGCTGGGTTCCGCCGCCGGATAT
>JAGBHS010000090.1 GCA_017935385.1 Tidjanibacter sp. | reverse complement strand
TCCTTTAAAGGAATTGAATTAACTTTCTATTTCTGCATTTACTTTTTTCTCTCAGAAAAAACCAATAAGTCAAAGAACTTTTGCTTTCTCTCGCCTCGCCTTTCAGCTTGTTCAACTCGCGTTTAGGAGTTGGGGCGAAAAACGGTGCAAATATAAAGCGTTTTTTTTAATTCTCCAAATCTTTTTGAAAAGAACTGCAAAAAAGTTTTGTTTTTTGTGTTATTACTAACTTTTCTTCCTTTTTGCGGGTGCAAAGATAGCGATTATTTTTTATCGCCAAAACTTTTTGCAACTTTTTTTCAAAAAAATCTTCTCATTACCGCCTCCACAACCGCATCTCGGGCCTCCGTCTTCTGCTTCCAGTTGGATCCATTGGTACTATGCAGCCACCTGCCGTTATCCATCAGAGCCATCTTATCATCCAGCATACCAGCCATTTCCGGATACTCCACATACTCCAAATCCGCCAAATGCAGTCCTGAACGCTCCATTTTGGAGTACATCGGATACCAATTCCCTCCTCCCGTATCCAAATATGTGCGATTTGGGGCTACCGGCATGAAATCGAGATGCATTTTTTTTACAAAATCGTATTTATAGAAACAAAGGCCTGCCCACAGATACCAATATTTTTTCTCTTCATCGCCATATTCTTTCAACAAACCATAAACAGGTTGTTCGGAAAGTTCGGCACGAATGTCTATTTTTTGCACCGGATACAGGTCATGGTCCACAAAACCGAAATAGGCAGGACGGCGGCGACGGATGATTTTTCGCCAGGCCCAGTTCAAAGCACCCGCATGAGAATAGCTCCAACCGACCACCCCCAAACGATTGGAAGGCATCGAAACATAATCTACACCGCGGCGTTCGCACAACAAACGAATCTTTTCGCGCTGACCTTTATCCGACGAGTTATCCACCACAATATATTTATACGGACCGACCATGTTTTTCTCCAAAAAACACATCTGCTGTTCCAACACAAACGGATTGTTAAATGCAATAGCCACTATATCCAGTTCGTCGTCCTCGGCCGGAGTCGCCATAAGGCGTCGCCATGTTGCCGTTTTGCGTACCGGCATCAACATCAACAGAGTTTCGAGCCCTCTCACTCCGAGACGGAATATCATTCGTTTGATTGTCATGACCAATAAATCTTATCAATGAGGAAAGCAAAGATAACATTTTCCCTCTCTCAGCACAAGCACCAACCCTTAGAATTCTCCATATATTACATACCTATATATAATATATTAGACAAAATCAGTATTTAGACGTACTGATATTTAAAAGAAATTTACGAATTTTGTGTGGCTTTTTTGGACTAAAACAAATTTAAATAATAGAAACACACATGAAAAAATTCCTTGAACAATTCAAAACAGAAGATTGGGTGGTAACACTCGTAGGCGCACTATTGCTGGTGGCTGCCATATTCATTCCCGACTTGTTGCCCAGAATTCCCAAATCACTGACAACAGCAGACAACTGGCTCAATGCCGCCTATCTCTATGTCATCGTAGCTATCGCTCTTTATCTGGGAATGTTTCTGCTCAAACGCCCCATCAAAAAACTGTTGCCCTCATTGACGGCAGTATTCCTTGTGTCACTTTTGGCTCAGGTAGTGGCTTCTATTCCGAAAGTTTCGTACTTCGGTTTTGAGTCGGTATTCTTCTCGGTATTGTTCGGACTCATAATCCGCAACCTGTTCCACATTCCCGAGTGGATGAAACCCGCGATTCAGAGTGAGTATTATATTAAAATAGGTGTGGTTTGCCTTGGTGCTACCGTACTGTTCAGCGATGTAATGAAATCCGGATCACTCGGTTTGGTTCAGGCAATACTCGTTGTATCAATAGTATGGTTCTTCGCATACAAGATTTCTCGCCGTCTGGGTGTAGACGAACGTTCGGCAATGGTATTGTCAAGCGGTATGTCAATATGTGGTGTTTCGGCAGCCATTACCGCTGCACGCGTAGCCAACGCCGACGACAAGAAGGTTTCTTACATCATCTCACTCATCCTTATCGTGGTAGTTCCCATGATCTATTTGATGCCGTGGCTGGGCAATCACCTTCTGCCTCTCATCATTGATGATCCCGAGATCATTCAGGAGGTTACCGGAGCATGGATTGGCGGAACTATCGACACCACTTCGGGTGTGGCCGCATCAAGTGCCATCATGGGTGAGGTTGCCAACCAGCATGCCGTAATCATCAAAGCCGCACAGAATGTGCTTATCGGCGTGGTTGCATTCTTCATTGCAATCTACCTTTCGGCTCGCAACGGCGAGAAGAGTACAGATGCACGCCCCTCATTGAGCATCGTTTGGGAGAAGTTCCCAAAATTCATCATTGGTTTCGTTGCCGCTTCTCTCGTATTCAGCCTTTGCCAGAGCAACGGTGTATTCCACATCGATCCCAGCAACAACAAACTCGTTGAACCGCGTGTGGCTAAAATGTTCAGTTCGCTGTTCTTCTCTTTGGCCTTCGTATGCGTAGGTCTTGAAACCCGCTTGAAGGACATCATCTCGCGCGAAAACCGCAACATGATGAAGGCATTCCTTATTGCACAATCATTCAACATCATCATCACATTTGTTATTGCCTTTGTATTCTTCGGCATACTCAAACCGATGTGGGCATAACACAAAACAACACAAACAAAAAGAGAGGGATTCTGTTTCGAATCCCTCTCTCTTTTTTATCTATAC
>JAGBHS010000089.1 GCA_017935385.1 Tidjanibacter sp. | reverse complement strand
TGCCATCACATATTTGATCAAACCCATACGGCGGCGACCGATCAGTTTTGCGGGTGCGTCTTTGAAAACCAGTTCACACGTGGGCGAGCCTTTGATTCCCATCTTGTGTTCTATGCGACGTACGGTTATGCCGCCCCATTTCTTGTTGTAAACGAAATAGGAAAGACCGCGTCCGTCGGTTGTTCCCTCTTCCGAACGGGCCAGAATGAGTTTCACATCGGCATCTCCGTTGGTGATGAAACGTTTGACTCCGTTCAAGCGCCACTCACCGAGTTCCTCGTTCCATGTGGCGCGCAATGTTGCCGACTGCAAATCGCTACCCGAGTCAGGCTCTGTCAGATCCATCGAGCAGGTGGCACCCTCGGCGATGAGAGGGAGGAATTCCTCTTTTAACTCCTCGTCGGCAAACTCGTTGATGGTGTCGGCACAGCTCTGCAACGACCATATGTTGCAGAATCCTGCATCGGCGCGAGCCACAATCTCCGAAGCCATCACGAACAATGTGGTCGGGAAATTAAGACCTCCATAGCGACGGGGCATGGTCATGCCGTACAATCCGGCCTCAATTAGAGTCTCGTGATTCTGCTGGGTGCCAGAGGCGTAGGTTACGCGTCCGTCGGCGCAGTGGGGACCCTCCAAGTCGACTCCTGCGGCATTGGCAGCAATCACCTCGGCACTTATTTCGCCCAATATTTCAAGGGTTTTGTCATAGGAATCTTGCAGGTCGTTATAGTCCTTCGGGGCATACTCCGAACCATCCTCATTCGTATAACCCTTTTCACACATCTCCGCTATACGTTCCATAAGCGGATGTTGCAACTGCTTTTTGAGTGCTTCGTTGTCTTTGTAAAAATTGTTCATACCCTTGATTTGTTATTTGTTTTGTGAAAAATATTCTATCAGTTTTGCCACTGTTTTGTTTACGTCGCCAACTATGGCGTAGTCGGCGAGTTTGTGAATGGGAGCCTCGGGGTCATTGTTTATTGATACAATCACGTCCGACTTGTCCATGCCGGCCGTGTGTTGTACCTGACCGGAGATACCGCAAGCAAAATAGAGCTTCGGACGTACCGTAATACCTGTCTGGCCGATCATGCCGTCATGATTTGCATATCCGGCATCTATGGCTGCACGTGTGGCACCCACCTCACCTCCGAGCTGTGAGGCAAGTTTGTACAGTTGGTCAAAGTTCTCTTTGCTGCCCATGCCGTAACCACCGGCAACAATCACTTTGGCGGTGGCGATATTGGCTGCCTTGTTCTCCAATATGATGCTTTCGTGGAGGGTGGTGCTGAAATCATTGTCGTTGAGCATTGAGGTGTCGAGTGTGACCAGTTTACAGTCGGTTGCGCCCTCGGCAGGCTGACAACCGAACAAACCTCCACGCAGGGTTGCCATCTGGGGCATACGTGAGGGAGAGACGATGGTGGTCAGCAGGTTGCCCAAGAATGCGGGACGGGTCTGATGCAGAACCTTCTCGTAGCGAGTGCCGTTCTTGTCGGTATAATCGGCAATTTCGAGCGATGTGCAGTCGGCGGTAAGGCCGCAACCGAGGGCACAAGCTACTCGGGGAGCCAAATCGCGACCCATGTCGGTTGCTCCGAACAACACAATCGAGGGCTTCTCCTGTTCGAAAAGTGCGGTCAGGATTTTTGCATAGGGTACGGTTTCGTACTCTTTCAGGCGTTCCTCGTCGGCACAATATATGGTTTGTGCGCCATATTTTTTTATTGTTTCGGTTGCCTGATACATGCCGTGTCCTATGACCACTGCTTCGAGTTTTACACCCGCCTCGGCGGCAAGTCTGCGACCCTCGGTGAGCAGTTCAAGGCCTATCTGGCAACTCTCACCTTTTTCGTTTGTCTGGCAAAATACTATTATGTTGTTCATGACTTATCCGATTAATCTGTTGTTAATAATCTCCTGTACAAATGCTTGCAGCTCTTCATCGCTGTTGCCCATACGTTTGGACTCTTTTTCCACGGCGGTTATCTCAAACACTTTGCTTACCTGTGTGGGAGAGCCTTTCAGACCGTAGAACGATTCGTCGCCATCAAGACTTTCGGATGTCCATTTCTCCACCTCCATGTGCTTGTAGGTCATGTAGCGTTTTGCATTCATGGGACGGCATTCGTTTGCCGTGCCGTCTGTGGTTATCAGTGCGGGCAGTTTGCAGGAGAGTAGCTCCTTGTGATTCTCAAATGTGCGCCAGAGGGTTATCTGGTCGTTGTTGCACTCATCGATCTCGGTTGCGTAGGTCACCTGCGGAATACCGAGCCATTGAGCCACCTGGGGACCCACCTGACCGGTGTCGCCATCTATGGTCTGGCGGCCGGCCAGAACAAGATCGGGCGATATTTTCGCAAGTGCTTTTGCCAATACGTATGAGGTGGCAAGGGTGTCGGCACCGGCGAATTTACGATCCGAAAGAAGAATAGCGTTGTCGGCACCTATGTATATTGCTTCTTTAAGCACGCTGGCTGCGTTATCGGCACCCATGGTCATGACCGTGATGGTCGTCATCGGGTTTTGATGTTTGATACGTAGCGCCATTTCGAGTGCTTTTTTGTCGTCGGGATTGAATACTGACGGCAGTGCGGCACGATTCATTGTTCCGTCCTCATTCATGATTGTTCCGCTGACGGTCTGACGTGTGTCGATGGCCTGTTTTACAAGAACGACAATTTTGAAATTTGTGTCAGTCATATTATTTTTATTATGAATTATTTTCGCTGCAAATATACCGAATCCCTTTTTTTCTCTCGAATTCCATGTGGCTTTCGACGCCTTCAATCGGTCACTTTATAGGAAAATTCACCACATTTGGCGAATTTTAGCCCCACTGCAAATGTCTATAATGTTGATATGTAGATAATTGAGGGCAAAATACTTATTTTGTGGCAGTGGTGTTGAGAATGTCGCTATAAAATCCTATTTTTGTGTAGGAATGATGAAACCAAATTAACCATCTAATACAAAACAAAAATGAAAAGAGAGCTATTTTTAGGGTTGTGTGCAGCAATGTCTATGGCGACTTGCGTGGCATTTGCCGACGAGGTGCAACCGAAGAATGTGTTGAAATTTGATTTCGGAACGGGACAAACAGCCGACGGATATATTGCGGTGGGCGAGGCCGACAAGTATGACGATGTGCGCGGATACGGTTTGGAGAGTGATGCGAACATCTCGTCGGTGGTGCGCAAAAAGGGCGACAAACTCACGCAGGACTATCTGACCGCTGACGGACTTTTCAAGTTCTCGGTCAAACTGCCCGAGGGCAATTATCGTGTGACCGTTACATTGGGCGATACGGAGGGAACGTCGCTTACCACTGTGAAGGCCGAGGAACGCAGACTTATGGTCGAACGTCGCGCAACGGAGAAAAAAGAGATTGTTACCGAGTCGTTCTTGGTGAACATACGCACTCCGCAACTCTCGCCCGGCAATAAGATGAAACTCGATGTGCGCGAGTGGGATCCCGTGACGGACAAACCGGTGACGGCAACGTGGGACGAACGCCTGACGTTGCGTTTCAGTGATGAGAATCCTTGTGTTTGCGGAGTTACTATCGAGCCTGTCGAGGATGTGATAACCGTTTTTGTGATGGGCGATTCAACCGTTACGGATCAGGTTACCGAGCCGTATGGCACTTGGGGACAGCACCTGACGAGATGGTTCCGCGGGCCGGTGGTGATTGCCAATCATGCCGAGTCGGGACAGACGGCCAAAGGATTCCGTTTCCAGCGTCGTTGGGACAAGATTCTGGATCAGATAAAGGAGGGTGATTATGTGTTTATGCAGTTCGGACACAACGACCTCAATCAGCGCGGACACGATGCCATGTGGGCTGTGGAGGATAATGCAGGCAACTGGATCAATACATATGCCGACGCACTGACCGATTATAAATGGGCGTTGGCTACGTTTGCGTTGGAGGTGAAGCGCCATGGCGCCATTCCGGTGATTGTTTCGCCGATGACCAAACTGAATATCCGTACGGGCGAGTTGAATATTGCGGGAATGAGAGAGTATCCGCAGGGTGCGCGTGAGGCGGCGGAGTTGGCCGAGTGTGCTTTTGTGGACCTGAATGCCATGAGTGTCACGCTTGCCGAGGCGCTTGGTAAGGAGCAGGCTCCGAAGGCCTATGTAGACGGTCTGCACTCCAATACCTATGGTGGATATATGTTTGCCCGTTGTGTGATAAAGGGTATAAAGGAGGCGGGTCTGCCTATTGCGGAGTATCTGACCGAGGATGCTCTCGATTTCGATCCTGCCAATCCGAAACCACTGCCGGCGGAATACACCGTGCCGGTAGATCCTATGGTTGAGGTGCCTATGCCTCCGGGAATGCGAATGCCCGCTCGCAGATAATGGAACAAAAAACAACCGCACCCGAAAAAGGAGTGCGGTTGTTTTTTTGTTTGGTTTTATGTGTGTTATATACTCTCAAAGAATGGAATTGTGCCTTTGTAGTACAACTCAATGGGGGTGGTGCCGTCTCCAGCCTTACCCGAGATTATAATCTCATAGATGCCTCCGCCCAAATTATTGATAACGGCAGAAGTCGCGTTTCCGTCATACCAATCACCGGTATCATAATGTTCTGAATATTCTATCCAGCCTCTGAACGTCATGTTGCCTTTACTACCGTTGATGGTGTAGGTGCCACTTTTAGGTGTGGTCGAGTCGCAATAGAAATAATAAGTATTTATCGCACCTCCGTCATAGTCATCGGTAGTGGAACCTCCCGTTTTGTCATAGACATGACCGTCGCTGTTTGACTCATCATAAAAATAGATGTCAAACTCGGTAATACCATT
>JAGBHS010000088.1 GCA_017935385.1 Tidjanibacter sp. | reverse complement strand
CGGCCGCAAGGCGGAAATCGTTACCGAGGTCAATGATTCGTGTGTTGTCCGCAACGGGGTTGGCGGCCAAGAAGTCGCGCGACTTACCGTGTCCCATGCACATGAACAACACATCAATATCATTAAAATCTATCGGGCTGAAACACTTCTCGCACCACAATAGGTCGCTGTGTACCGACCACAACGGCTCTCCGTCGTGCGATTCACTCTGTATGTATTTCAACTCCACCTCGGGGTGGTTCACCAATATTCTTATCAGTTCACCCGCCGTATAACCGGCACCGCCCGCAATAGCCACTTTTATCATTTCGTTTACTCCTCGTCTTTGTTTACAAAATTATATATCTTCAAAGGCAGGCCCAGGATTTTGGTGAAACCTTTAACATCGTCGGCCGTCCAGGCGTTGTTCACCTCGCCGTACTCCGCAAATCCCGAGTTCATCAGGTCGTGATCAGACTCTGCTCCCACCAGGAAGAATGTGTAGGGACGAAGTTTGATGAAAACCTTTCCGCTGACGTTGCGTTGGCTGTTTTCCAGGAATTTCTCAATGTCGCGCATCACGGGCTCGCTGTACATTGCCTCATGAACAAACATTCCGTATCAGTTGCCCAATTGCTCTTTCCAGTAGGTCTGCCATTTGGTAAGCGTGTGTTTTTCCAGCAACTCGTGTGATTTGATGATGAGCATCGGAGCCGCAGCCTCAAATGCCACACGACCTTTGATACCCACCAATGTGTCGCCCAGATGGGTGTCACGACCGATGGCCCACTCGTTACCGATGCGTTCTATCTCGCGAATGGCCTCCACCTTCTGCATCTTCTTGCCGTTTACGGCGCAAACCTCTCCTTTACGGAACTCTATTTCCAGCATCTCGCTGCCGTTCTTCTTCAACTGTGAAGGATAAGCCTCGTCGGGAATGTTGGTGGAAGAGACCAGCGTCTCTTTACCGCCCACCGATGTGCCCCAAAGACCTTTGTTGATAGAGTACTCCATCTTTTTGAAGTCGGCCTCGAAACCATGCTGTTTCAGGTAGTCTATTTCGTACTCGCGCGAGAGTTTCAGATCTCGGGTGGGAGTGATGATTTTGATTTCGGGTGCGAACACGTCAAAACAGAGGTCGAAACGAACCTGATCGTTTCCTGCGCCCGTACTGCCGTGGGCAATATACTGCGCACCGATCTCTTTTGCGTAATTCACGATGGCCAATGCCTGGAAGGTTCTTTCCGAACTTACCGAGATGGGATAGGTTTTGTTGCGCAGAACGTTTCCGAATACCATATATTTAATGCACTTGTCATAGTACTCTTCCGTGATGTCGAGAGTGACGTGTTTCTTTGCTCCCAACGCATAAGCCTTTTTCTCTACGGTGTCCAGCTCCTCCTGTGAGAAACCGCCCGTATTTGCCAGTGCGGTATAAACCTCCAAATGGAGCTCTTCCTGTAAATATTTTACGCAAAACGAGGTGTCCAAACCACCGCTATATGCCAAAACCACTTTTTCCATATCTTTTTCCTCTTTTTTATTGTTTTCTTTTGTTGCTCTTTTTTTTACTCCCTCCAAAGATATTCAAAACCCCCAAGGAATAAAAATTATTTAAAAATTTTTGCCCAGAACGATTTTTTCTTTTTCGCAGCCTCTTCTTCGGCTTTCTGACGTGCAATAAGTTCGGGGTCGTAAATCATGCCCGTACAAAGACACTTGGTCATGTTGGTACGCATCAGTATGTCGTAATTTACACAAGATTTGCAACCTGCCCAGAACTGCTCGTCATCGGTCAGCTTGGCAAAAGTTACGGGTACATATCCGAGTTCGGTATTGATGCGCATCACCTGCTCGCCGGTGGTCAGGCCGAAGAGTTTTGCGTTGGGGAATCTTTTGCGCGAGAGGTCAAAGGCGGCCTTCTTGATGCGTTTTGATATACCCATTCCGCGATAGGAGGGTTTTACGATGAGTCCCGAGTTGGCAACGAATTTGTCGTGTCCCCACGATTCTATGTAGCAAAATCCTACGAACTCTTTGTTGTTTACGGCAATGATGGCTTTGCCCTGATTTATTTTGTCGGTAATGTATTCATCCGTGCGTCGTGCGATACCGGTTCCGCGAGCTTTTGCGGCCTCGTCGATTGTGTCGTTGATTTCGGTTACATAACACAGGTGCTCCTTGCCGGCAACCATTACATCGATTTTCATTTTAGTCTTTTTAATGTGAAAAATTGTTAAACATCTTTTTTCTGGCGACAAAGATATTTAATTATTCTTAGGGTAGACCTTTCATTGATGTCGATTTTTGCATATTTATCTATTTTTCTGCATATTTATGCTGTTGGATAAAAAAATGCTCTGTGCGAGGGCCGTTTGTCAATATTTTTGGCTCTGCTTTGCCGTGATGGTTGTTTTGCGCAGGTAGCAGGATTTGTCGGTTGTCGGCACAAAAATTGCGTATTTATGCTGGAAATATGGAAATATGCATTATTTTTGCATAAAAATTCATTGAATTGGCTTATGGATAAAAGGCAACGTCTGGGCGTGATAAGGCGCCTGATAGAGAGTGAACGTATTTCGTCGCAAGAGCAACTGCTCGAAGCATTGGGCAAGAATGGAGTGTCGGTGAATCAGAGTACTCTGTCGCGCGATTTGCATTTTCTGAACATAATCAAGGCTCCTGATGGAGAGGGCGGATATGTTTATCGCTTTGTGGAGACACCTGCCCGCAAGACGGTGCATCGCATCTCGTCGGTCATTTCGGAGAATGTGCAGTTGATGGGCTTTTCGGGAAATATAGCGGTCATAAAGACCATGTCGGGATATGCCAATGCTATGGGCGCGTTGGTGGATGCGAATAATTTTCCGGAGATACTGGGTACCATTGCGGGAGATGACACACTTTTTATTCTTTTGAAAGAGGGTGTGGCTCGTGAAGAGTTTGTTGAAAGTGTGAAACGGATCTTTCCGTATTTGAATATGCCCGCTTCGTAGTCGGTGTGGAGTGACGGCCTGTGCGGGCGTTGAAAAAAAGTAAAAAAAATGGTCGAACATATTGCGATTTCGTGTAAAAATGCGTAATTTTGCACGCAATAAAATCCTTATTGCATTATGTCATTTTCAGATTCTAAAATAAAACAGGAGGGTTTGACCTTTGATGATGTCCTCCTCGTACCTGCTTATTCGGAGGTAATTCCCCGCGATGTCTGTGTCAAGACGAGATTTTCTAGAAACATCACTTTGAACACCCCGTTCGTATCGGCCGCTATGGATACCGTTACGGAGGCCAAGATGGCTATTGCCAGTGCTCGTGAGGGTGGTATCGGTGTGGTTCATAAGAATATGAGTATCTCGAAACAGGCCAGCCAGGTTCGCAAGGTGAAACGTGCCGAGAGTGGCATGATCTATGATCCGGTGACCATTTCGAAAGAGGCTACCGTTGCTGATGCACTCAAACTGATGCATGATAACAATATCGGCGGAATTCCTGTTGTGGATGCCGAGGGCTATCTGATTGGTATTGTGACCAATAGAGATTTGCGTTTCCTGACGGCTTACGATATGAAGATTGAGTCGGTTATGACCAGCGAGAATCTGGTGACCACTCATAATGCCGATTTGTCGAAGGCGGCGGATATTCTGATGGAGAATAAGATTGAGAAATTGCCCGTTGTTGATGACGAGGGTAAGTTGGTAGGTCTTATCACGTATAGGGATATAACAAAGATTCAGGACTATCCCAATGCATGTAAAGATGCAAAGGGTCGTCTGCGTGTTGCCGCAGGTGTGGGTGTGACTCCCGATGTTATGGATCGAGTGGATGCGTTGGTTGCGGCCGAGGTGGATGCTGTTGTTGTTGATACGGCTCACGGTCACTCAAAGAACGTTATCACTACTTTGAAGAAGATTAAAGCCAAATATCCAGAGTTGGATGTAGTGGTTGGAAATATTGCAACGGCCGAGGCGGCAGAGTTCTTGGCAGAGGCCGGTGTGGATGGAATCAAGGTCGGTATCGGTCCGGGTTCTATTTGTACGACACGTATTGTTGCCGGAGTGGGAGTTCCGCAGTTGTCGGCAATTTATGATGCATCGGAGGTTGCAAAGAAATATGGCATTCCCGTGATTGCAGATGGTGGTTTGCGTTATTCGGGTGATATTGTCAAGGCTCTGGCGGCAGGTGGCGATTGCGTGATGATCGGCTCTATGTTGGCAGGAGTAGAGGAGTCGCCGGGTGAGACCATTATTTATAACGGAAGAAAGTATAAGGCATACCGCGGTATGGGTTCTATTGAGGCTATGAGTGACGGTTCGAAGGATAGATATTTCCAGGGCGAGGAGACAGATACCTCCAAATTTGTGCCGGAAGGAATCGTTGCGAGAGTGCCTTACAAGGGCTCGTTGAGTGAGACTATATACCAGTTGTTGGGTGGCTTGAAGTCAGGAATGGGTTATTGCG
>JAGBHS010000087.1 GCA_017935385.1 Tidjanibacter sp. | reverse complement strand
ATCGTATATTTGTGTGTAATGAGTGACGCACTCTTTTTTTGGGAATCACAAAACAATGAGTCGGCGAACAAAAAATAAATTGAGAAAAAGAATGAAAAAAATTGGAGTGATATCGGATCTGCACGGAACGTTCGACGAACCGTTGTACAACTTTCTGGCCGACGTGGATGAAATATGGTGTGCGGGCGACATAGGCTCCGATATGCTGGTGTGGGAGATGTCGCAATACAAACCGTTGCGTGCTGTGTACGGCAACATGGACGGTTGGGACGTAAGAGGTGGCGGATGTCCGGAGCATCTTGTGTTTGAGTGCGAGCAGAAAAAGGTGCTGATGACTCACATCGGTTTTCAGGGCGGACTCTACACCAAAGATTCATTTGCACTACTCATGCGCCACAAACCGGACATATTTGTGAGTGGCCACAGCCACATTCTGAAAATTTTTTTCAACCAAAAATTCAATGTTCTCAACATTAATCCCGGAGCCTGTGGCCGTACTGGTATTCATAAAGTTAGGACAGCCGTGAGGTTCGTGATAGACGGCGCCGACATACGGGATATGGAGGTCGGCGAGTGGCCCCGATAAAATAATCGTTCCGACCATTGCGTTTTTTAGACGAAACCAATGAAAAAATACGGAACGAGTTATGAAAATCAGACAATCGAAAAGACTGGAAGGTCTCATTTCGCGCGGTATCGTGCGATCGGATAGAGGTCGTTCGGCCAATCCGATAGATATAATCATGTTGATAATGCTCGAAGAGGGCAACTGTCATGCGTGGCATATTGTGCGCAAGATGAAGAAGGAGTGGGAGTTTTTTCAACTTCGCAGCCGACTTGCGGCCGAGTGCGCCCGTTCGGAGGGTGTGGCCGGCGACGACCAGCAACGCATCCGATTCTTTGTGGAGGTGTATAATGCACTGGAAATGATTTGTCGTGAGTTCTCGAAAGAGGAAGGCGAGTTGGTTATCAATACGGCTCATTATCTGTTGTTTGTATTGCGGAATGAGGAGTTTGTGGCGTCACAGGTTTTGCGTGAGGCGGGTATTGATATGGCAACCATTGAGGAGTATGTGAAGAACTACCCTGCCGATGAGGACTACTATCCCGACATGCAGGCTCTGGATACGGTGCGTACGGTGCGCATAGAATCAAGCGAGAACAAGCACCCCCTCTCGGAACATCACCACGAAGCAACCAAGAATGATATGATAAAAAATTTCGGCTCCGACCTTACTCTTCTTGCACGCGAAGGGAAGATTGACCCCATCATTGGTCGCGAACAGGAGATAGAACGACTGATTCAGATTCTGGGGCGTCGCAAGAAAAACAATCCCATCCTCATAGGCGAGGCAGGTGTTGGCAAGAGCGCCATTGTGGAGGGATTGGCATTGCGTATTGTGGCGCGCGATGTGCCCCACATATTGCAGGACAAACGCATCTTCTCACTTGATGTGGCCTCGTTGGTTGCAGGCACCAAATATAGAGGTGAATTTGAGGAACGCATCAATGAGTTGCTGCATCAGTTGAGTGAGGACGAGAACACCATTCTGTTCATTGATGAGATTCACACCATTGTCGGTGCTGGCTCTACACAAGGCTCACTCGACACGGCCAACATACTGAAACCTGCCCTGGCACGTGGGCACATACAGTGTATCGGAGCCACCACTCTGGATGAGTTCCGCGAGAGCATAGAAAACGATGCCGCATTGGAACGTCGTTTCCAGAAGATTCTGGTCGAGCCCACTACTCCCGAACAGACACTCAATATATTGCAAAACATCAAGTCGCACTACGAGCAACACCATTCGGTAATCTATACCGATCAGGCATTGGCCATGTGTGTCGAGTTGGCCGACCGATACATCACAGACCGTCATTTCCCCGACAAGGCGGTGGATTTGATGGACGAGGTTGGTGCGCGAGCAAACATCTTCGCCGAACACGACACGGCACGGGTACAACTGATCGAGAAAGAGTTGGCCGAGGTGGCTCGGGAGCGCCAAAAGGCTTTGGCATCGTTTGAGTATGAGCAGGCACAGCAGACCCGATTCGAGGAGGTGGCCCTACGCAATAAACTCGACTTGATGAGGGAAACAGCCTCGCGTCGCCGTAAAGCCACTCCGCTATCCATTACGGCAGAACATGTTGCTCAGGTGGTCAGTGCCATGACGGGCATTCCGGTCAGCAGTGTCACCCAAGACGAGCGAGGTCGTCTGGCAACGATGTCGGAGAGATTGTCGGAGAGTGTTGTGGGACAGGAGAAAGCGATAGGCAGCGTGGTTAAAGCCATCTTGCGGTCACGTTCGGGCCTTAACGATCCCACCAAACCGATAGGTGTATTCCTGTTTGTCGGGCCGACGGGAGTGGGCAAAACCCTGCTCGCCAAACAACTTGCCACCCAACTTTTCGACCGTCCCGAGGCTTAGGTGCGAATTGACATGAGTGAATACTCGGAGCATCATAACATCAGCCGACTGATTGGCTCGCCACCGGGATATGTGGGTTACAACCGCGGCGGGCAACTGACCGAACGCATTCGTCGTCAGCCCTATTCGGTAGTGTTGTTTGACGAGATAGAGAAAGCTCATCCCGACGTATTCAACCTTATGTTGCAACTTTTTGATGACGGCGAGCTGACCGACGGTCTGGGACGCAAGGTAGACTTTCGCAATACGGTGATAATCATGACCTCCAATGTAGGTTCGCAGGATTTGGTAAAACGGTCGCCACGTGTCGGATTTCGTTCTTCCAACGAAGAGCATGAGGAGAGACAATCGGTCGTGAGTATATATCGTAAAGCCCTGGAACGCACCTTCGCTCCGGAATTCATCAACCGTATTGACGAGGTGGTGGTATTCAACACTCTCACCGATGGCGATGTGGAACGCATTGTGGAGATAGAGATGAAAGAGTTTAACGGCCGTGCATCCCGATTAGGTTATACGATAGGCCTCTCGGAGTGCGCCAAACGACGCCTCGTGGAGTTGGGACACAGCGCCCGTTACGGTGTTCGTTCATTGAAAAGAATCATTCTCGAACACATAGAGGAGCCGTTGGCAGAGATGATCGTGGAGAACCGCATCAAGGTCGGCGACCACATAAATATATGTATGCAAGACAATAAAATTTCACTACTAACCTCGGCTTGTTAGTTTTCATGATTGGGTAACATTTGCACCATTCTTTTAATTTAGTTGATGTGTTTAGTGAATTTTTTCGGTTTGTTTTCAGGTTTCTGTTCGCCACGCGCTGTTGCGAGATGACTCCTATGAGGCGCAGAACAGAACCGAAATGAGGGAATCTGAGGTGGGTGGCGTTCGTGATGAACGCCGCCTTTTTGTTTTATTCATATTTTTCATATCTTTGTTTTATGCCTGATGATGCTAACGGACACTATCGTGTCGGGAGGCAACGGCAAAGAAAAAGAGAAAATGAATAACAAAACAAGAAAGGAAAGAAAATGTTGTTGGATAGAGAAAACCGTTGGAAGGGATTGCGCAAGGTGGTTTATACATTGATGGCGCTTTTCGTTATAGATGTGGTGCTTATGCTGACCATGATACCTATCAATTTCTACACTTTGATATTATCGTTTGTTCAACTGGTAGTGGTTCTGTACTTTACAGCCATCTCGCTTGGCACCATCAAACGACTCGAAAACCCCGAAGACAAATAATTCACAAAGAAATAAAAAAGCCCGAAACCGCAACGGTTTCGGGCTTTTTTATTCAAAAACTTATGTGGGGCAAAATACTGACATTGCTACTTACCGTATCTCACATCTCCACATAACTCTTTTATTCAAAAACTTCTGTGGGGCGAATTTCTGAGACCTACTTCATCGCTGCTTCGATGAACGAGATAAACAGCGGATGAGGTTTGGTAAGACGGCTCTTGAACTCCGAGTTGAAAGTACAACCCAAGAAGTATTTATGCTCGGGAATCTCTATAATCTCCACCAGATTCATATCGGGATTCACACCCGAAACCTTCATGCCCTTGCTCTCCAACTGCTCTCTGTATGCATTATTAATCTCATAGTCATGACGGTGACGTTCCTTGATGCTCTCCTTACCGAATGCTTTGGCTGCGATGGTACCCTCAACCAAACGGCACTCAAAGTTACCCAAACGTTCCGTTCCGCCCAGATTCTGTTTCACCTCCTCCATGAGAGAGACAACAGGGTGTGCGGTTTCTGTATCAAACTCGGTAGAGTTGGCTCCCTCCAAGCCGCACACGTTGCGTGCGAACTCAATGGCTGCCACCTGCATACCCAATGCCAAACCGAAGAACGGAATATTGTTCTCACGTGCGA
The DNA here is from genome assembly GCA_017935385.1 of Tidjanibacter sp. Taxonomy (GTDB): domain Bacteria; phylum Bacteroidota; class Bacteroidia; order Bacteroidales; family Rikenellaceae; genus Tidjanibacter. The sequence goes on along the minus strand of JAGBHS010000087.1, from coordinate 1,572 downwards.
ACTGACAAGTCTTGATAAGACCCTCAACGCCACGAGCATCAAATCCGCCCGGAACAATGATTCCGTCATACGAACCAAGTTTCTCCTTGATGTCGCAGTCTGCTGCCTCTATTGACTCGGCGCTGATGTAATCAATGTTCACTTTAACGCCTTTCTGATAACCGGCATGTTTCAATGCCTCGGCAATACTCAAATAAGAGTCAAGCAAATCCACATATTTACCTACCAGACCGATATTAACCTCTTTGTCCAGCGTGTCAACCTTCTCTACGATATTGCTCCATGCGCTGATATCGAATGTATTGTGCGGCAGACCGAATTTGTCAAGAATCAACTCGTCGGCATGCTGCTCATGATACCACAGCGGAATCTCATAGATATTCTTCACATTGATGTTCGAGATAACGTGTTTCTCACTTACCGAACAGAACAAACCGATACGTGCTCTCACGTCAGCATCCAGTTCGCGCGGGGTGCGACAAACCAAAATGTCGGGCTGAATACCAACACCGCGCAACTCAATCACCGAACGCTGTGTAGGTTTCGTCTTCAACTCATCCGAACCGTAGAGTGCAGGAACCAAAGTTGTGTGAACAAATACCGTATCGTTGGGATTGTTCTCAATTCTCACCTGACGCAATGCCTCCAAGAAAGCCTCCGACTCAATATCTCCGATGGTACCACCAATCTCAGTGATGACAATGTCTGCATTTGTCGAAGCAGCCGCTTCATATATTTTATGTTTGATTTCATTTGTCACATGAGGAACGATCTGTACCGTACCTCCTTTGTAGTCACCTCGTCTCTCTTTGTCGAGTACGGCAGTATATACCTTACCCATTGTGATGCTTGAAGTGTAGTTGAGTTCTTCGTCAATAAAACGTTCATAGTGTCCCAAATCAAGGTCGGTTTCGGTACCGTCTGCCGTCACGAACACCTCTCCGTGCTGCAACGGATCCATTCGTCCCGGATCCACATTAATATAAGGATCAAACTTCTGCATGAATACTCTGTATCCGTGCGATTTGAGCAACAACGCGATACTTGCTGCCGTAATACCTTTTCCCAGGCCGGAAACCACACCTCCGGTCACAAATACATACTTGGCCATCTTGTTATGTTTTTTACTGTTTTCTTCGGCCACAAATATAATTATTATTCCCGTTCTTTTTTCTTGTTTGGACGTGATTTTTTTTGAAAAAAATGACGATGATTTTTTTAACGAAAAATTAAAACTATTTTTATTTTTTTTACGTTCAAATGGTTATTTTTGCACTCTATTAATCTAATAAGCCGTTTATCTCTAAGGAGATCAGAAATTTTAGAAATTTTAGACATTTTTAACAATAAGACATAAAAAACAATTAAAATCAGAGGTCAGATGAAACAGGACATGATTGTTATTCTGGATTTAGGCAGCCATGAGAATACGGTGTTGGCAAGAGCCATCCGTGCATTGGGCGTTTACAGCGAAATCTACCCGCACGACATCACAGCGGAACAGCTCAAAGCATTACCCAATGTAAAGGGTATTATTATCAACGGAGGTCCCAACCACATTATTGATGGAGT
>JAGBHS010000086.1 GCA_017935385.1 Tidjanibacter sp. | reverse complement strand
TGTACTCTTCATAACTGCTACTTTTTTTAGGTTCAAAAATACTTTCAGTAGAGTTATGAGCCGTTACGCAAAATATGTCGGAACACCGCAAAAGAAACGTTAAAAAATGAACTTTAACCGTAACCCATCATTTTTTAGGAACAATTATCAAAAATCGCTATAATGCAATAGTTTACATTGCTGAACTTCCGTATTCTTCCATCTGTTTCATATGGTAACGGATAGGTTACTCAGCTTTGGAATAACTTGGCATTACGTTGGTTTTTGCTGGCATTCCTCCAAAAAACAGAATTTCACAAAACCTCTGTCTGCCAATTATTTTGCCCCAAATTTCTCAATTCAACGAATTATATGTAACTTTGCAGATGCAAAATTCAATATATAAGTCATGTCAATGAATCGCCAAATAATGCGTTTGGCTATACCAAACATCATATCCAACATCTCAATACCACTATTGAGCCTTGTTGATTTGGCAATTGCCGGTCATCTTGGTGGCGACTCTGTCATCAGCGGTTTGGCCATAGGCACAAGCATTTTCAACTTCATATATTGGATTTTCTCATTCATCCGCATGGGAGCGAGCGGTCTTACGGCTCAGGCTTATGGTGCTGAAAACAAACAAGAGTGTGCCGACATATTGATGCGTGCCATCTGCATTGCATTGTTCTGCGGTATTTCCATTCTGACTCTCAACAAACCGGTCGGCCGTCTGTTTATAAACATAATGCAAGGAAGCGAATTAGCCTCCGAGCTGGCTCTCGAATATTTCTATGCACGAGTGTGGGCAGTTCCGGGCGGCATTGCGATCTTTGCCATACAGGGTTGGTTTATCGGCATGCAGGATTCAAAAACCCCCATGGTGGTGGCTATAATCAGCAACCTGCTCAATCCCATATTCTGTTACCTGTTGGCATTCACATTCGACATGGGTATTGCAGGTATAGGCTATGGAACAGTAATGGCCCAATATTGCGGCTTGACAATGTACATTGTGTTGTGGTTGCGAAAATATGGTCATTTCAAGCCGTTCTTACGCCTGAAAGAGAGTTTTTCTCTCAAACCCATGATTCGCTTCTTGCATGTAAACAAAGATATCTTCTTCCGCACAACATGCATTGTGATAGTCTACACCTATTTCACCGCAGCATCGGCTCGTTTCGGCGACACCATTCTCGCAACGAACACCATTCTGATGGAGTTGTTCATGACATTCTCTTATCTTATTGACGGTTTTGCCTATGCATCGGAATCATTGGTCGGTCGCTTTGTGGGAGCACAGGATAAAAATTCGCTCAAATCCAGCATTCGCCTGCTCTTTGTTTGGAGTTTCGGAGGAGCATTGATTTATGCCGGTGCATATATGGGTTTCTGGCGCGAGATTATGGGCTTCTTCTCTGCTTCGGAGGCCGTTATTGAGTGTACGGGAGAATATATATGGTGGATTATATCTATCACTCTGTTCTGTTTCATACCGTTCTTGATTGATGGCATATTGGTAGGAGCCACCAAAACCAGAGCTCTTCGCAATTCGGTATTTATCTCCACCTTCGCGTTCTTCGGCACTTTCTTTGCGCTTGTGGGAAAAATGGGCAACAATGCACTTTGGTTGGCATTTGCTTTCTATGTTCTATCCCGTGGAATATATCTGTTCTTTGCAACCAAGAATCTTGACAGCGATTATCTGCTGGATACATCACGCAACTAATCCGGACTGCACACATCTTTAATGGGTTAAAATTTTATCTTCCGGGACACAATTTAATCATATTATAACCAACTGACAATCGTTTGGTTAAATAGCCATATATTTGTGCCCAAAACCATCAATTACAATGATAAGCAAAAACATACTGGATACGATAGGCAGCACTCCGATGGTAAGAATAAACCGTCTTTGCCCCAATCTGAGTGTTAATATATATGCCAAACTTGAAGGATTCAATCCCACAGGCAGCATCAAAGATCGCATTGCAGTGGCAATGGTGGAACAAGCTGAACAAGACGGCTTGCTCTATCCCGGCAAAACAATAATCGAACCCACCTCGGGCAACACCGGCATAGGTCTTGCCATAGCAGGTATCGTGAAAGGTTATCCCGTCGAGATTGTAATGAGTGAAGCGGTATCCATCGAGCGCAGAAAGATAATACGTTCCTATGGCGGAAAAGTAATACTGACTCCTGCCGAACAAGGTACTGATGGTGCCATCAGATTAGCACACAAATTGGTATCCGACAATCCCGATAAATATTACATGCCCGACCAATTCTCCAACGCCAGCAATTACATGGCTCACTACAAAAAAACAGCCATCGAAATATGGCAACAAACCGAAGGCAAAATAGACTATCTGGTAGGCTCAATAGGGACGTCAGGCACACTGATGGGGCTTACTCGTTTTTTGAAGGTTATGAATCCCGAGATAAAAATAGTATGCGCACAACCGACCAAAGGCCATTACATACAGGGCTTGAAAAATATGGAAGAAGCTATCGTTCCTGATATATACCATCCGGAATTAATAGACTCGCAAGAACTGATAGAAAGCGAAGAGGCCATAGACATGGCACGTCGCATCATAGCCTGCGAGGGTATTTTTGCAGGAATGAGCAGTGGAGCGGCTATGTTGGCTGCCATCCGCACGGCACAAAAAATAGAATCGGGTAATATTGTTGTCATTTTCCCCGACAGAGCCGAAAAATACCTGAGTACAAACATGTTTGACATGTTCGATGATTAAGAATCTTATTTCCAGCAATATAAAGGGCGTCTTGTAAATCTCTGTTTCAGATTCCACAACACTAAAATAAACGCAGTGTAATCATTGAGTTACACTGCGTTCAGCACGACGATCTAATACTTTCATTGAACTAAAAGTCGTTATATCCGTAATATTGAAGACGTTTGTCCGAATTTCGCCAATTATCATCAACCTTTACAAATAACTGCAAGAACACCTTCTTGTCAAGGAATTTCTCCAAATCCTTACGGGCATCCGTTCCCACTTTCTTCAACTTTGCTCCTTTATGTCCGATAATAATTCCCTTCTGTGAATCACGAGCAACATATATAGTTGCCGAGATACGGTCTATATCTTCCGACTCGCTATATTGATCTATGGAAATCTCGACACAATAAGGAATCTCCTTATCATAATTCAAGAAAATCTTCTCTCTGATAATCTCCGACGCAAAAAACCGCAATGGCCTATCCGTCAGCGTATCAGAATCGTAATAGGGCATTCCTTCGGGCAGAAGTTCCAGAATAGAGTCAAACACTCCGCTGACATTAAAATTATTCAATGCCGACACCGGAATAATTCTCGCCTCGGGCAGTCGCTGTTTCCACATATCCACCAGCGTATTTAACTCCTCCTGCGAGCTCAAATCTATCTTATTTATTACCACAATGGTCGGCAGACCACCCATCCTTACCTTTTCAAGAATTTCTTCCGAGGCCTCATCTCCTTTTTCCACCGTATCGGTAACATAAAGTATAACATCTGCATCTCGCAAGGCTCCCTTCACAAATCCCATCATAGACTCCTGCAAACGATAGCTGGGACGCAAGATACCCGGAGTATCGGAGTAGACAATCTGAAAATCCTCGCCATTAACGATACCCATTATCCTATGACGGGTGGTTTGAGCCTTCGATGTGATTATAGAAAGTCTCTCTCCCACCAGAGCATTCATCAATGTAGACTTACCGACATTGGGATTTCCGATAATATTTACAAATCCTGATTTAAACATCTTTTTTTCTATATTTTTCTTACTTAAATTTTCATTTAACGAGGTCCCTTGCCTCTTCTCACTGTCAATTCTCCTTATTTGAAGATGGCGCCTATTTTATTCTCCGAGCCGCCTTCGATTCCATCCGACAATTTGGAATAGAAGTCAAAACCCGTCACCTGCTCTATCTCATCCACCGCTACGGCATAATCACTCCACTCCCCTTCCACGTTATCGATATTTGGCATCAGAAATCCGCACGACTGCCACTCACCTCCCTCGTAAGCCATAATCACCTTATAGAAAGACTTTGGCACTCCGATACCATTAAACATCTCCAAATCATCCTCATTAAGCACTCCTCCCGTCACTATGTACAACGAATCGTATCTGGCAGCCCACTCGCGAACCTGCTCTTCAAGTTCCTTCCACACTCCGCGATTAAGCGATGGAGTCTGGGGCGAAATGTTGGACATATAAAAAGTAGCCCTATTTTCAATCTCAGTATTATTTCTGTCTGCCGACGGACATAGGTGTCCTCTATCATACCCCGAGTTGGTGTAATCACTTGTCGTAACCCAATCCCAACCTTTCTCTTTCACTTTATCATCCGCAATAAATCTATCGGAACGATCAACCCCCTGCCCCACGACATCACTTCTGGTAAGCAGATAAGCCACCCAATCCGATTGCAGATATGTGGTATTGTAATGAAAAACATAATCACCCTCTTCACAAACTACAACATATTCATCATCAGAAAAATAAGGCACCTCCAAATCTTCTATTTCAACCACACTGCCAACTCCCGCTGCCGGCTGTAGCTCATCGGCTTTAACAACAGGTTCCTTTTTGGCCTCCGTTTGAGAATGTTTTTCTGCATCCGTTTGATGTTGCCTTACTTCCACCCTGTCCTTTGGGCGCGACTGCGAGGCCACATGATATATCAAAAGAGCCAACAGAATTGCAAACACAACGATTACAACACATGCCCAAAATCCGTTATTGTCTCCTTTTTTACTCATCATGCTACGTTTATCAATGCAAAAATAAAAAATTATTATCTTTGTCCCTCGGAAACATAAGGATTTTCAACATGGCTTCATCTAACTTTGTAGATTACGTAAAGATATTTTGTCGTTCTGGTGCAGGCGGCAATGGTTCTGCACATTTCAGACGCGAGAAATTTGTCGCATTCGGCGGGCCCGATGGTGGTGACGGAGGCAATGGAGGCAGTGTCATCCTTAAAGGTGACAGCCAGTATTGGACTCTTATC
>JAGBHS010000085.1 GCA_017935385.1 Tidjanibacter sp. | reverse complement strand
ATTCGGCTGGTTCGCGTAGCGGAGGATACTCTTCAGGTTATTCGGGTGGCTCGCGTAGCGGCGGATACTCGGGCGGAAGTTACTCGGGTGGAGGCGGTTCGCGTCGCCGATAAGCGGATAGGCTGGAACGACTTTTGAAATAGGTCGGAGAATGAAGGGTTAGTTGAGAGAGAGTGAAACAAAAAAGGAAAAGAGATGAAAAGAAGATATTTGGCGGTTTTGATGGCAATGATGTTTGCGTTGCCTACCGTAGCACAGAACGGATTGTTGTTCAATCTGACAAGCACCGATATTTTGGGTGCAACGGACATGCTGGATGCATCGCGTGAGAACCCGGGATATGCAACGGCTCGTGTGGCTGCAATGGGTGGCGCGTTCACTTCGTTGGGTGCCGATGTGTCGTCAATGGCTATAAATCCGGCGGGTCTGGGTATGTATCGTCGTTCGGAGGTGGAGATGACGGCGGCGGTGGTTACCAATAAGATGCAGAATAATTTTGATGTTTTGGGTACAACCAAGACGCGATTCTCTTTCAACAGCTTCGGAGCAGCCATTAATGTGTTCCAGAGTTCGGATGACCTGAGAAGCATGACATTCGGTTTGGCTTATAACAAATTGGATGATTATAACTATAACAGCCGCTATTCGCTGGGTAGTTTGTCGTCATCTATTACGGATGTGTTTGCTTCGCAGATGGCAGGGGTGGCGGACTCTTATCTGGGAACATCGGCCGACCCGTATAACAATACGGCAATAGGTCTAAATCAGTGGGGTGGAATCATGGCCTATGATACTTACCTTATTGATCCGGTGCCGGGTTATAATGATCTCTATTTCTCGACCCTTGAAGCGGGAATGATGGCCGATTCCTATATGGATATCATCAGCAAGGGCAGTAAGGGCGAATATGATTTCTCGTTGGGAATGAATTTCAATGACAATATGTTCTTCGGAATGACGTTGGGTATTCAGGATGTCTATCACAAGAGAGATTTTTATTATACGGAGGACTATTCGGGAGCTACCGCAGATCCTTATGTGCAGTATATGGGTTACAATCCCTACTCGGTTGAGTCGGGTGTGGGTGTAAACCTCAAATTGGGAGCCATATTCAATCCCGTTGCCGGTTTGCGTATGGGTATAGCGTTCCATACTCCGACCTATTACTCGATGGATAAGAGCTATGTGGCTTCTATGTGGAGCAAATATTCCGATGAGCAGAACGAATACTACGCATCTACTCTGGTATATGATTATACATATGAGTATAATACTCCTGCCAAGATGCTGGTGGGTCTGTCATACACTATCGGAAACTATGCCATAATTTCGCTTGATTATGACCGCGTGTGGTATCAGAGCATGCGTTCTTCGGACTTCGATCCTTCGTATCGTCAGTATATCAAGCAGGTGGTGAAGGAGAATTTCAAGGGCGCCAATAATGTGCGTATCGGTTTGGAGTTCCGTCCTGCATCGTTCTTGTCGTTGCGAGGAGGTTATGCAATGTCTGACTCGCCCTACAAGGAGGAGCTGGAAAACGGCGGATACTATTTCGACTCACCCATCGCAACCCGCATAGACAATTTCAGTTTCGGTGTGGGCTTCAATCTGGGCGGTGCCAAACTCGATTTTGCGGCGATATTCTCCAATACCAAGTATACGGACTATGATGTCTATTATTATCAGGCCGACATGTCTAGTGATGTATATGCATCGCCGTTGGTTGAGAACAATGAGTTGAAACGCGGTATGTATACGATGACATTCTCGTTACCGTTCTAAATGCAGGTAAAGAGGTGGCGATAAAATTTGATGAAAATAAAAAGAGAGGAGCAGAATGTTGCGCCTCTCTTTTTTTGTTCTGTTAGTCCGACGGTCTGACTTGTTGTGTTGCTTGTCGGACAATATTCCATTCGTATCTCTTCCGATTATTTCGGAGCCTTGTTGTAAACGTAGATGGCAATAATCGTAAATACAATATTCGGCAACCATACCATTATTTCGGGCAGGAACGGACTGCTCTTTGCAATCTCCTCTCCCACACGACCCAACAGGATATATCCGAAACAAAGCCCCAAACCGATGCCGATGGAGAGCCCTGTTCCTCCGCGTGATTTGCGCGAAGAGAGAGAAACGCCAATGATGGTCAGGATGAATGTTGAGATGGGGTAAGAGAAGCGTTTCTGACGTTCAACAAGGAAGAACGGCACCATGTCGGAGCCCTTCTCTTTCTGTTGAGCCAAGAACTCGTTCAACTCGCCGAATTTCATTGTGGTCACAAGGTCCTCCACTTTACCCAACTCCGTGATGTTGAGGTTTATCAGGGTGTCCAGATTGTCGTGAACGGCGTATGTCTCATTGCCGGCCTTGTCAAACGAACGGGTGATATATTTGTCTGCCGTCCAACTCCCCGTAATGGTGTCGTAGGTCACATTGGCGGCTTCGAGTGTTTCCACTATCGAGCTGCCGTCGTAACGTTCTATTGAGAGATATCCGGCGTTTTTGTTTTGGTTCGTAAAGTTGCGTATGTAGGCAAATGTTCCGGGGTAGATTTGTCGGAAGATGTGCGGTTCGTATTGTATGTAACGATTCTTTTTGAAATATTTGCTCTCAAACTCCACACGACGCTGGTTGGCCACTGGAATGACTTCAAGGTTCAGGTAGAGGGACAAGGCTGTGATGACCATTGCCGACAGGAAATAGGGCCATATCAGGCGCTTGAAACTAACGCCGCTTGATAATATTGCAATCAACTCGGTCTGTGCAGCCATCTTTGAGGTGATGAATATTACCGCAATGAACGTGAACAGACCGCAGAATAGATTGATGAAATAGGGAACGAAATTGATGTAGTAGTCGAGCAGGATGGCTTTCAGAGGAGCTTTCATCTCTATGAAGTCATCGATCTTCTCTACCGAATCAAATACCACCACAACAAGAATGATCAGCGCAATCGAGAAGAAGAATGTGCCGAGGAATTTCTTAATTATATAGCGGTCCAATATTTTGAGTCCCAGTTTGTTTCTCATGGTGTTGTTGAGTTTGTCATTAAAGTCTTCTGGATAGTTTTGCCACCGTTTCGCGTTTCCAATCGGCGAACGTATTGTCCAGAATGTGTTTTCTGGCCTCTCTCACCAGGCGCAGATAGAACGATATGTTGTGCAACGAGGCGATCTGTGCCGCCATCATCTCTCCTGCGGCGGTCAGGTGGCGCAGATAGGCCTTTGAGTAGACCGTATCCACGAAACATTCGCCCTGCGGATCGATGGGTGAGAAGTCGTTTTTCCACTTCTCGTTGCGTATGTTGATTGTACCTTCCATGGTGAAGAGCATGCCGTTACGTCCGTTTCGTGTGGGCATCACGCAGTCAAACATGTCCACTCCGCGTTCTATACACTCCAACAGGTTGGCCGGCGTACCTACTCCCATCAGATAGCGGGGACGGTCGGTAGGCAATATGTCGTTCACCAGGTCAACCATCTCGTACATGCTCTCCGTGGGCTCTCCTACGGCCAGTCCGCCTATGGCATAACCGTCGGCATCGAACTGCTGTACGAACTCAGCCGATTTGGCGCGCAGGTCGGGATAGACGCAACCCTGCACGATGGGGAACAACGACTGGTGATGACCATATTTGTCTTGTGTCTGATGGTATCTGTTGAAACATCTTTCGAGCCAACCGTGGGTCAGACGCAGCGATTTTGCTGCATAGTCCCAATCCGAATCGCCCGGCGGACACTCGTCAAATGCCATCATTATGTCGGAACCGATGATTCGTTGAGTGTCGATTACATTCTCGGGTGTGAAGATGTGTTTCGAGCCGTCAATGTGTGACGAGAAACGGCAACCTTCGTCGGTGAGTTTGCGACATGCTGCCAGCGAAAAAACCTGAAATCCGCCACTATCGGTCAGTATGGGTTTGTTCCACGAACAGAATTTGTGCAGACCGCCCGCCTCTTCAAGTATGCCCGTGCCGGGACGCAGATAGAGGTGATAGGTATTTGCCAGAATTATTTGTGCTTTGGCTTCGGCCTCCACGTCGCGATGGAAAATACCTTTCACGCTGGCTGCCGTACCCACCGGCATGAAGATGGGGGTTTCTATTACGCCGTGGTCGGTGGTGATGACACCTGCTCGTGCGCGGCAGTTGGTCGCTGTATGCTTTAACTCGAATTTCATATATGAATGACGATATAATCTGACAAAAGTAACTAAATTCCTTATTTTTGACAAAATTTACGTACATTTGCGTAATTGATTTTCTCTCTTTTTGATAAGACAATAGGGAGAAGGTCTGTTTTTATGTTACAATCCGTGTTGCGAATGGAGATCAGCAATTACATAGTTTTGACCGACAAGCAGATGATTGACCTCACGCTTGAAGGTGACAATATGGCTTTTGAGGCGCTTTTCAATCGCTATAAAGATGCTATTTATAAGCTCTATCTGCAACGTACGGGTAACGATGACGATTCGAAGGATTTGTTGCAGGAGACTTTTATAAAGGTGTTTCTGAATTTGGAACGTTATGATAGTCGTTACACTTTCGGTCAATGGGTGTATGTGATAGCTCGCAATACGTTTGTTGATTTCGTGCGCCGTCGCCATGATGATGTTTCGATAAATGCTTTTCCGGAGGCGGCCCCGGGAATCAATCCGGTGGATACGGAAGCGACTCCCGAGGAGAGTATCATCAATTCGCAACGCAAACTGCAATTGGAACAGCATCTCGGTAAGATGGCACAGAAATACAGGACACTCATAGAGTTGCGATTCTTTAAGGAGTACTCTTATGAGGAGATTGCTGCCGAACTGGATATGCCTCTCGGAACGGTAAAGACGCAGATTCATAGGGCACGCAACCAATTGTGCCGTTTCATAACGGAGAGTGATATGATGAAATAAGTCTTTGTCGCCACGTTAATTGAGTGGAGGAATGATATAATAGGAATAAATACTGAAAATATGGATAATATAGAGAAAAAAACACCGGTACAGCGTCAGAGAACGCAGGGAAGAAAGGCGCCCCAACGACGTTCGGTAGCCAATATATTGATCAGGAATCTGATTTTGGCAGTGAGTCTGTTGGTTATCGCGTTGTTTGTGGTGCAGATAATGTTGTCGGTGTTCACGCGTCATAACAAATACAAACAGGTGCCCGAATTTACGGGTATGCATCTGACCGAAGCGTTGCAGGCGGCCGAGGATTATGGACTGCGTATGGAGATAAACGACTCGCTGTATGTGCCTGCTTTTGATGGCGGTACGGTCTTGGAGCAGAAACCCGTGGCGGGAACGGAGGTTAAGTCAGGTCGTCGTATCTTCGTGACGGTGAATTCTTATCATCAGAAGATGGTGACGGTGCCGTATGTGACGGGTTACTCGTTGCGACAGGCGAAGAACAATCTCGAAAGTGTCGGTTTGGAGATTGCCGAGTTGCGATTTGAAGAAGATATTGCGGCCAACTATGTGTTGGGAGAACGCGTTAACGGACAAGAGGTGAGAGAGGGTTCCGATATGCAGGTGGAGCTTGGCAGCGGAGTGGTGCTTACCATAGGAATGAACGAAACCAACACTACGGCCATGATGCCCGATCTGACGGGATTGGTATTGAGAGAGGCCAAGAGCCGTATTTGGGAGAACGGATTCAATGTGGGTAACATCAATATGGATGCCGATATTGATATGAACAATCAGAATACGGCGCGTGTCTATGGTCAGACACCCCAGCCGGGCGAGTTTGTCAATATGGGTCAGAGGATTACGTTGCGACTGACGCTTGATGACGCAAAGGTGGCGCAAACGGCAGCAGCGGTGCGTGAATTGATGGAACAGCAGGCGGAGGAACGTCGCAAGGCCGAGGAAGAGGCGGCTATGATGGAGGGCGCACAAGGACAGATCGGCTCGATTATAGAGTCGATTGTCGGAGGAGAGGCTGCAAACTAACAGACAAGGAACGGAATATTTTGGTGAAGGTGAAACAGTTTGAGGAGGAATATACGGAGGATTACGAGATACAGGACGACGAGCAACAGGAGGAGATGTATGAGCATTTCGCCCTGACGGTTGATAAAGGTCAGTCGATGTTGCGTATAGACAAGTATCTGGTGGACAAGATGACGAACTGTTCGCGCAATCGCATACAGACGGCAGCCGATAGTGGCAGTATATTGGTTAACGGCAAGCCCGTCAAGTCAAACTATCGTGTGAAACCTCTGGATCAGATATCCATTGTGATGCCTTATCCGCGTCGCGAGGTGGGACTGGAACCGCAGGATATTCCTATTGATATAGTGTATGAGGATGACGATGTGCTGGTGGTAAACAAAGCGGCCGGCATGGTGGTGCATCCGGGACATGGAAACTTTGACGGAACGCTTGTCAATGCACTGACATTCCATTTGCAGGATCTGCCTTTGTATCAGTCTGGTAATATGAGGGCCGGTTTGGTTCATCGTATAGATAAGAACACGTCGGGACTGCTGGTGACGGCCAAGAATGAGTTTGCCCATGCCTATCTTGCCAAACAATTTTTCGATCATACCATTACGCGTCGATATGTGGCTCTTGTGTGGGGCGACTTCAAGGAGGATGAAGGGCGCATCGAGGGAAATATCGGGCGCAGTCTGCGCGACAGACTCAAAATGGCGGTCTTCCCCGACGGCAGTGAAGGCAAACACGCGGTTACGCACTACAAGGTGCTGAAACGTTACGGATATGTGACATTGGTGGAGTGTCGTTTGGAAACGGGACGTACCCATCAGATAAGGGTACATATGGAGTATATCGGCCATCCGCTGTTCAATGACGAACGTTACGGAGGTGACCGTATTCTGAAAGGAACCACATTCTCTAAATACAAACAATTTGTGGAGAACTGTTTTGAGGTGATGCCTCGTCATGCGCTGCATGCCCGTGTGCTGGGCTTTGATCATCCTACGTTGCGCAAGGAGGTGCTTTTTGAGTCGGAACTGCCTACCGATTTTGCGGCTCTGTTGCAACGTTGGGATACCTATGCGGCGGCAGGTGCTTCCTATTTCGCACAGGAAGATTAAGCCAAAGCCAATAGCGTTATATTTTCGGTTGCTATTTTCGCCCAAAATGAAAGAGGGCGTAGCGGCTGGTATGTTTTTTGTCGGAAAAGAGTAGTAAAAAACTCTTTTCGGCATGGGAAACAGAACATTCTTGATGATAAAACCCGATGCTGTCCGTAACGGCAGTGTGGGTATTATATTGGACATGGTTACTCAGAATGGTTTTAAGATTGAGGCATTGCGGATGGTGTGTATGCAACGTTCCGAGGCAGAACAGCTGTATCGTATGCATCGGTCAGAACCGTTTTTTGAACGTCTTATGGATTATGTTACATCGGGAGCTGTGGTGGTGGCGGTCTTGGAACGTGACAGGGCGGTGGCGGAACTGCGCAAACTAGTGGGAGATACCGACCCGGCAAAAGCGGAGGGCGGAACATTGCGCCATATCTTTGGACGCAACAAGACTTTTAATGCCGTTCATGCTGCCGATAGCGACCTGAATGCTGTGCGAGAGGCGGCACTCTTCTTCTATGGGCCCGATTATGTGGGCACCTCGTGTGACTATCAGGAGCAGTATGTACACTGATTTTGTGGCAATGGACGAGAAGTTTTGGTTCGCAAGATGAATATTGAATGCGAAAATGATTAACTTTGTTGTCGGTGTTTCCTTTCTCCTCCACCGAACTATTTTTGAAAGGAATCTCCTTGTCGGGCGGAGTGAGAGAAAATGTATGACAACATGGAAGGATTATTGGAATATGGATATATAGGCCTGTTTCTCGGGACATTTCTTGCTGCGACCGTCGTTCCGTTTGCATCGGATGTGTTGCTGGTGGGAATGTTGGCGGCAGGAGGCGACCCGTTGACCACCATTGTGGTGGCTACGTTGGGAAACTGGCTGGGAGGCCTCACGTCCTATTGGGTCGGATATATCGGCAAATGGGAGTGGATAGAACGTTGGTTCAGGGTCAAACGCGAAACCATAGAGAAACATAGTGCTGCGATGAAACGGTGGGGTAGTCTGATGGCTCTACTGACATGGGTGCCGTTTGTTGGTGATGTGATGGCTATTGCGTTGGGTTTCTATCGTGTCGATTTCTGGAAGATGTCCATATTTATGTTCATCGGCAAGTGTGGCCGCTTTGTGATGTGGGCATGGCTTTATGGATTGATAGTATAGGGAAGGGATAAAAAAAGCGACTTCATTTTTTGAAGTCGCTTTTTTTGTGTTGATGGTTTACTTACTCCTCGGGGCTGAATTCGCTTTTGCCTACACCGCAGAGAGGACAAGTAAAATCATCGGGCAGCTCCTCGAAAGAGGTGCCGGCAGCTATTCCGTTATCGGGATCGCCTGTTTCGGGATCGTAAACCCATCCGCAAACGTCGCATACATACTTTTTCATGTTACATTAGTTTTTTAAGTGAAACATATTTAGTTCTATTGCAGAGAGCAAAAACAGTGAAATTTATCTCTGTTTTGTTGTCCGGTTTAGTTGCAATGGTACTTCCCGAGGGCTAATGATTAACCGTCAGAGGGTTGTGTGTTAATCATTCGTCATGGAGAAAAGACCATTATTGCTTTTGTGAGGACTATTTCTCTTTTTTCAAAATTAAGAAAAAAAAAGGTAACTTGCGCCAAAATCAGTGTTAATAAATTGTTATGGAAAAAAGAGTATATGAATACAAGATAGGTACCGACCGAATGGATTTCCAGCGTCGTGCAACTATTAAGTCCATGTTTGACTGTGTGCTTGATTCTGCGGGACTGGATGCCGAGAAGCATGGTTTTGGCGTAAAGACCATGGTGAACGAGTTGCAGGCGACATGGGTGTTGATTCGTATGGGTATGGATATCATTTCGTTGCCGCAGGAGAATGAGGTGATTCGTGTCTGTACATGGGTGAGTGAGATTACACCGATCTCTTCTACTCGTAACTTTGAGGTGCTAGATGAGAGTGGCAAACTGATTGCCGCTGCGACGAGTATTTGGACCGTTATAGATATCAATACGCGACGTATGTTCCCCGTGAACAAGGTTACCAAATATTCAGATATGGCTCAACCCGAGTTTGGAGTGCCTGTTGCGACACCGTTGCGCCTGAGAACTCCAGAGAATGCAACCTCTTTTGTTCGCAAGGTTTGTTACAGCGATGTGGATTACAATCGCCATGCTCATTCGACCAACTATTTGCAGTGGTCTATTGATTTTCTGCCCGTTGAGGAACTGATCACCGATCGTGCCGTGCGTGTAGATATCAACTTCCTGCGTGAGACCATGTTGGGAGATGAGGTGACCATCAGTTGTGGAGGGTCGAATCCTTATTTGTTTGAATTGTCGGCCAATGGAACAGCCTCGTGTCGTTTGCAGTTGGAGTGGAAGACCGAATAATGCTATTTCAAAAATGAAAAAAGAAAGCGTCGAAAACATTCGACGCTTTCTTTTTATTAAAACGTTTTTTCGAGGGCGAGATCGAGAACCTCCATGTTGCTCTTCACATAGTTGAACGTGAGTCCCTTGATGTACTCCTCTTTTATCTCCATTATGTCTTTGCGGTTGTCCTCACTCATGATGAGCTCGGTGATACCGGCACGTTTGGCGGCCAGAATCTTCTCCTTGATTCCTCCCACGGGCATCACTCTGCCACGCAGTGTTGTTTCACCGGTCATGGCAATGCGTTCTTTCACTTTGCGTTGAGTGTAGGTGGAAACGATGGATGTCATCATTGTGATACCTGCGCTCGGACCGTCTTTGGGGATTGCTCCTTCGGGGACATGAATGTTGATATCAAATTTCTCGAACAATGTGGGGTCGATGTTCAACTCTTTGTAGTGAGCCTTCACCCACTCCAATGCTATCGTGGCCGACTCTTTCATTACGTCGCCCAGATTTCCAGTGAGGTTAAGCACGCCCTTGCCGGGGCTCAACACCGACTCTATGTAAAGGATGTCGCCACCCACCTCGGTCCACGCCAGACCTGTGACAACGCCCAATATGCCGCCCACATTGTAGGTGTCTTTCAGGAATTTGGGCATACCGAGAATCTTCTCCACCTGCTCGGCCGAGAGTTCCGAATCAAACTCCTCCTCCATACCGATGCTCTTGGCTCTTGAACGAGCCACTTTTGCCAACATCTTGTCCAGAGTTCTCACTCCTGCTTCGCGTGTGTATTCCGAGATTATTTTCTCCATTATTTCGGGCGAGATGCTCAGTTTGTCGGCGGGAACACCGTGGGCTTCGCGCTGTTTGTCCAACAGATGACGCATTCCTATCTCCACCTTCTCCTCCATGATGTAACCCGGAATGTTTATCATCTCCATTCGGTCGCGCAGTGCGGGATTTATGTTGCCCACATTGTTGGCCGTAGCTATGAACAACACCTTTGAAAGGTCATACTCGGTGTCGAGATAGTTGTCGTGGAAAGTGGTGTTCTGCTCGGGGTCGAGTACTTCCAGCAGAGCCGATGACGGATCTCCATGGTTGCCCACTCCAATTTTGTCCACCTCATCGAGGATTATGACGGGATTGGATGATTCACAACGTTTTATGGTCTGTATGATTCGGCCGGGCATTGCTCCTATGTAGGTGCGTCGGTGGCCTCTGATCTCGGCCTCGTCGTGCAAACCTCCCAGTGAGATGCGTCCGAATTTACGACCCAACGAATCGGCAACCGATTTTCCGAGTGATGTCTTGCCGACTCCCGGAGGACCGTACAGACATAAAATGGGTGATTTCAAATCGCCTTTGAGCTTGATGACGGCCAGATGTTCCAATATGCGTTCCTTTACCTCGTCCAGTCCGAAGTGGTCTTGATCAAGATGTGTGCGGGCACGTTTCAGGTCAAGATTGTCTTTCGTGTATTTGTTCCAAGGCAACTCCAACATCAGTTGCAAATAGTTGAACTGCACCGAATACTCTGCAATAGAAGGGTTAAGACGTTCCAGCTTTGCCAACTCTTTCTCAAACAGCGCAGCCGTCTGTTTGTTCCATTTCTTCTTTTTGGCCTGCTGACGCATCTGCTCAATCTCCTGCTCGTCATTTCCGTCCCCCAACTCTTCCTGTATGGTACGAATCTGTTGTTGCAGGAAATACTCTTTCTGCTGCTGGTCTATGTCCTGTTTTACCTTGCTCTGGATTTTGTTTTTCAGCTCCACCAACTGCTGCTCTCTGATGAGAATCTCCAACAGACGGCGTGCGCGAGCCAACAACCCGGGTGCCTCCAACAGACGCTGACGGTCGGCATCGGCCAGATCAAGATTCGAGCAGATGAAGTTAATCATACCTCTCGGGTTGTCAATGTTCTTGATGGCGAACGATGCCTCTTTGGGCATATTGGACGAGATGCTGATTATGTTGAGAGCAACGTCACGAATAGAGTCCACCAATGCGTTGAACTCCACGTTGTTCTTCTCGGGAGCCGAGTCTTTCAGCACCTCCACCGTTGCGGTGAAATAGGGCTCCGACGACAGGAACTATTTGATCTCTATCTTTGCCAGACCGTGCAGTATGACCGTAAGGTTGCCGTTGGGCATCTCCAATATTTTCAACACTCTAGCTGCGGTTCCGATACGATACATGTCATCCGAAGCGGGATGCTCCACGTCCGACTCTTTTTGAAGAACCGCACCGAGTATGCCGCTGGCGCCTTCAACCTCCCTGATAAGTTTTATGGATTTGTTGCGTCCTACCGTGATGGGGGTTATGGACCCCGGGAAAAGGACCGAACTTCTCAATGTCAATATGGGCAATACGTTGGGCAGAGCCGTGTTCTCTCCGGCCTCATCTTCTTCATCAGCCAGAATGGGGATGACCTGCTGACCGCCCTCCATCATGTCGGAGATTCCGGTTAGGATTTCCACCTCAATTTTACCCTCTTTTTCACTCATAATGTTGTCTGAAATATGGTTTATGCCACAAATATACTAACTTTCCAACTACCTCAATCATCCTTTACAAGGAAACAATCACCAATTTATTAACAAATTTGATGAAAAATAGTATCTTTGTCGATTATAACGCAAAATCAGTGCAAAACAATATAAATAGTATGAATAAGGAGTGTATTGCGGATAAATATGTTCCGCAGGATATCGAATCCAAATGGTACGAATACTGGGTGGAGAAAGGATTTTTCCACTCTGAACCCGACGAAAGAGAACCCTATACAATCGTGATTCCGCCGCCTAACGTGACGGGTATGTTGCATATGGGACATATGCTTAACAATACGCTTCAAGACGTAATGGTGCGTCGTGCCCGCATGTCGGGCAAGAATGCCTGCTGGGTGCCGGGTACCGACCATGCCTCTATCGCAACCGAGGCAAAAGTGGTGGCCCGTCTTAAATCGCAGGGTATCGACAAATCGTCATTGACCCGCGAGGAGTTCTTGAAACACGCATGGCAGTGGAAAGAGGAGCATGGCGGCATCATTCTGAAACAGTTGCGCAAATTGGGTGCTTCGTGTGATTGGGATCGCACATGCTTTACTATGGACGCGGAACGCAGCGAGAGTGTAATAAAGGTGTTTGTGGATCTGTTCAACAAAGGGCTTATCTATCGTGGTGTGCGCATGGTACATTGGGATCCCTCGGCTCAGACGGCTCTGTCGGATGAGGAGGTGATTTATCGTGAGAGTCAGGGTAAACTCTACTATCTGCGCTATAAGATTGAGGGTAGCGAGGAGTATGTTATCGTGGCTACAACGCGTCCCGAAACCATTTTGGGTGACTCGGCACTTTGTGTCAATCCCAACGATCCCCGTTATGCGGGTTTGAAAGGCAAGAAGGTGATTGTTCCGCTGGTGGGACGTGCCATCCCCGTTATCTTTGATGATTATGTGGACATCGAGTTCGGTACGGGTGCATTGAAAGTGACTCCCGCACACGACGTGAATGACTATATGTTGGGCGAGAAATACAACCTTGAAGTCATTGATATCTTCAATCCCGACGGAACCATCAACGGTAAGGTGGGAATGTATGAGGGAATGGACCGCTTTGAGTTGCGCGACAAGATTATGGAGGATATCGCAGCCGCCGGTCTGATGGAGAAGATGGAGGACTATACCAACAATGTGGGTTATTCGGAACGTACGGGTGTACCCATCGAGCCGAAACTCTCTATGCAGTGGTTCTTGAAGATGGAGGGCCTGGCAAAGCCTGCACTTGAAGTGGTGATGAACGACACCATCAAATTCACACCTGCCAAATTCAAGAACACTTATCGCCATTGGATGGAGAACATCAAGGATTGGTGTATCTCGCGTCAGTTGTGGTGGGGACACCGTATTCCGGCATGGTATCTGCCTGCGGGTGGTTACGTGGTGGCCGAGAATGCAGAACAAGCATTGGAGTTGGCTCGAGAGAAGAGTGGTAATGCCGAGTTGCAGCTGGCCGATCTGAAACAGGATGAGGATGTACTTGACACATGGTTCAGCTCGTGGTTGTGGCCCATCTCGGTGTTTGACGGAATAAACAAACCCGAAAATCCCGAAATCAAATATTATTATCCTACCAACGACCTTGTTACCGGTCCCGATATCATCTTCTTCTGGGTGGCCCGTATGATCATGGCCGGCATGGAGTATAAGGGAGAGTTCCCCTTCAAGAATGTATATTTTACCGGTATCGTTCGAGATAAGCTGGGTCGTAAGATGAGTAAACAGTTGGGTAACTCGCCCGATCCGCTGGATTTGATTGCCAAATATGGTGCCGATGGTGTACGTGTGGCAATGTTGCTTTGCTCGTCGGCAGGTAACGACTTGATGTTCGACGAGGCACTTTGTGAGCAGGGACGTAACTTCGGTAACAAAATATGGAATGCTTTCCGTCTGGTGAATAATTGGGCGGTTGACGATAATTTGGAGCAGTGCGAGACCAACAAGTTGGCCGTGGAGTGGTTTGACTCGATACTGAATAAGACCCTGGCAGAGATTGATGACCACTTTGCAAACTATCGCATCTCGGATGCCATGATGACCATCTACAAACTCTTCTGGGATGAGTTCTCGGGATGGTATTTGGAGATGATCAAGCCTGCGTATCAGCAGCCGGCCGACAAACTGACAATGGAGGCCACCAAAGGTTTCTTTGACAAGTTGCTCAAAGTGTTGCACCCCTTCATGCCGTTCGTTACGGAGGAGATTTGGCAGTTCGTATTTGAACGTGGCGAGGGAGAGAGTATCATGATCAGTGATATGCCCAAGGCCGGAGAGTATGACGAGAAGTTGTTGGCCGAGTTTGAGTTGATGAAGGAGAAGGTGACATCTGTTCGTAATATCCGTAACAAACACAATCTGGCCGTAAAGGAGGCATTGGTGTTGAAGGTGATAGCCGACGAAAACTACAACCCGTTGTTCAATGCTCCGTTGTGCAAGATGGCCAATATAAGTGCTGTGGAGTTGATAGAGGAGAAAGATGCGGCGGCCGATACCTTTATTGTTAAGACCACTCAGTATTTTGTTCCTGTGGGTAGCAGTATTGATGTTGCAGAGGAGTTGAAGAAACTCGAAGCCGACCTGGCTTATCAGCAGGGCTTCCTGCGTACGGTCATGGGTAAACTGAATAATGAGAAGTTTATGGCCCATGCTCCCGCAAATGTTGTTGCCAACGAGCAGAATAAGAAGAATGACGCAGAGTCAAAGATCAAGGCGTTGAATGAACGTATAGAGGCACTCAGAAATATGTAGTGTCGGATACGACGCATAAAAGGGAATGCCGACCTTGTTTTGAGGTCGGCATTTTTTTTCACCGCCCATGTACTTTTGTTTAAAAACTCATGTGGTGCGAAAGAACGCCTTGCCGAGATGGGATGCTTTCGCAAGAGGACTGCGGAGAATGGCACGATGTTGTAAAGCCGAACGGAATTCGGGGATGAGAATTACTGCGGAGTTAGTAAGAAGCTACTTTCGCAAAAGGACTTGCAATGATTTAAAAATGTAGCCGCAACCGTAACCGTAGATTTGGATATATGAGGTCCAGATGGAGAGCAGGCCTATATGGAGGCCGTTGCGCAAGGAGGAGTCAATAAACCATACGAGTGCCGGCAGCAGCAACACAACCAATCCCCACACCGAGAAGATGATGGAGAATAAAATTGCGACAACCGAAAACAGCACATACATGGCGGGTAGCATATGTACCAACTTTGTGGTTGAGGGGTGGCGTCTGTTCAACTCGATGCGTGCGGTGCCCGAGGCGAACACCTGACGGAAGAAGGCACACGAGTTGGTGCGACGTTTGTGGCACACCTCTGCGCCGCTTAACAAATGAGGGGTGCAACCACTTTCCACAATCTTGTAACTGAAATCTATGTCCTCTCCGTAGCGCATGTCTGAAAAACCACCCACCTTGTCGAATAGTTCGCGGGTCACGCCCATATTGAAACTGCGGGGAAAGAATTTGTCCAAACGTCCCGACTTGCTGCCACGAATACCGCCCGTTGTGAAGAACGACGTCATGGAGTAGTTCACCGCTTTCTGCATGGGCGAGAAGTCGTCGGCAGCCTTGTCTGCTCCGCCCCAGAATTTCCAATGATTGGCTGCCACAACGGAGGTGTAATCTTCCTCTACGATGCAGTCCGAATCAAGAAACACGAAGAAATCGCCCGAGGCATGTCGGGCTCCGAAATTGCGTGCCGAGGCAGGACCGCCGTTCTCTTTTGTGAGGTATTTGAGATTCAGAATGTTCTGATATTTGGCCACCACACTCTCTGCCGACACCGAAGAACCATCCTCAACCACCACCACCTCAAACTCCTTGTGGATCTGGCGGGTGAGAGTTTCGAGCAGCTCGTCAATCTCTTGTGGGCGATTGTAGAGAGGGATGATTATTGATATCTTCATTGATGTCGTGTCGTGATAAATGGTTTGGTTGCGGATGGGCTACTCTCCCTGACTCATCTCCACCAACTTGTCGCGATAAGCCGAGAGAATACGTGATTTGGAGATGAATCCCAGATATTGATTATGCTTGTCCACAACGGGCAGATTCCATGCGTGACTCGCCTCAAACTTGTCCAGCACCGATGCCAACAGCTCTTTACGCATGATGGTGTCGGGCGGCGGAACCATATAGTTGGTGATGGGATTGGCGTATTTGCTCTTGTCGAACATGTCGGCACGCAGGTCGTCAAGCAAAATTATACCCATCAGTTCGTTTCCGTCATTTATTACGGGGAAGATGTTGCGGGTTGCTTTCATGATACACTTGGTCATATCCTCCAATGTCGCATTCTCGTTTATGGGTACAAAGTCGGTTTCAAGCAGACCATCCACGTTGAGGAACACCAATACCGCCTGATCTTTGTTGTGAGTGAGCAACTCGTTGTTTTTGCGTAACTTTTTGGTGTATATCGAGTCGGGATCGAGGTAATACTCGATACCGAACGATAGTGACGAAACCAACATCAGCGGCACGAACAGTCCGTATCCGCTTGCCAACTCGGCGATGAGGAATATGGAGGTGAGAGGTGCGTTCATCACACCCGACATCACACCCGCCATGCCCACCAAAGCGAAAGCTCCAATCGGCAGATCCAGACCGAACCATGTGTTGCATGCAAAAGCAATGGTACCTCCCGTGACGGCGCCCACAAACAGTGACGGTGCGAATGTTCCTCCGACACCTCCGGCAGCATTGGTTATTGACATGGCGATAACCTTCACAAAGATGATTATCAGCATGTATATGATTGCCACCAGCGGAATGTTTCGGAAATCATAGAAGAGAGAGTTGTTGAACAACTCCTCGGGGTTGCCATGCATCATGTTCTCCATGGTTTCGTAACCTGCACCGTAGAGGGGAGGGAATAGGAATATCAGGATTCCCAGCGCCACTCCTCCGATTATCCAGCGACCTTGTTGAGTCTTGATCTTGCCTACCAAGGCGCTGATGCGTGAGTTCATGCTCTTGAAGTAGTAAGAGACAAAACCGCACGCTACGGCCATGATTGCATAGTAGGGCAGGTTTTTGAGGTGGAAAGTGGTGATGCCCGGATTGAATTTAGGCTCAAAGCCATCCAGGAAGAATGTCAGAGCCGTGGCTGTTACCGCCGAAATCAACAACGGTACCACAGCCGACATGGTTATGTCCAACATCAAAATCTCCAACACAAATACGATACCCGTTATCGGGGCCTTGAAGACTGCCGCTAGTGTGGCTGCCACGCCGCAACAGAGCATCAGAGTGGTGTTGCGGTAGTTGAACTTCATCAATCGTCCCACATTGGAGCCTATGGCTGCACCCGTAAGTACAATGGGTGCCTCGGGACCTACCGATCCTCCGAAACCGATGGTCAGCGCACCACCGACCATCGAACTGTAACAGTTGTGAGGTTTTATACGGGAGTCGCGTTTGCTCATGGCGAACAACACTTTTGTCACTCCCTCAGATATGTCGTCCTTGATGACGTGTTTCACAAACAACGATGCCGCCACGATACCCACCGTCGGGTAGGCCAGATAGAGCCAGCCCGCCTTGTCTACATTGAACCAACTCACCAACCCGTGTTCAATGAAGTGCAACAACTGTTCGAAAACATAGGTTGCTAAGCCTGCCACAATTCCGATAATCACAGCCAGAATCATCATCTTCTGCTGTCGGGTTAGCAGTCGGGTGAGGAACGATATCCTCATCAATATTTTCTCAATAAAGGTCATATTGCGACTTCAACTGTGGCAATTCTGCGGTCAATGTTCTTTATGTAATAAGTCTTCTTTGTAGCGAAATGCGTGCCTTTCTCTTCGTATCCTCTTATTCTTTCTCAAAAAGAACGATTCGGAAGAGATGGGAACAGTGTTTAGAAATGGTATATACCCATAATTTCTCTCACGTCTTTGAGTGTCTGGTCGGCACTCTTGCGGGCACGTTCGGCTCCCTCCATTGTTACCTCGTGGAGATACTTGTCATTAGACTTGATGTCTTCTATTTTCTCACGCACAGGAGCAACAGCCTTGATGATATCCTCGGCCAACTGTTTCTTCAAATCTCCGTAGCGGATTTCGCACGATGCGTATTTGCTCTTGAAGTATTCGATAGTGTCGGCAGCCGATACGGCATCCATGATTGTGAAGATGTTGGCGATGGGCTCGCTCATGGGTGAATTGGGCTCGGTGGGACCCGAATCGGTCACAGCCTTCATCACCTTCTTGCGGATTACGTCATCGGGATCGGAGAGATAGATTCCGTTACCCTCACTCTTGCCCATCTTACCGTTGCCGTCAAGTCCGGGAATTTTCACAAGTGCTTTGCCGAAATTGTAGGGTACACTCTCGGGGAAGTACTCCACGCCATATATCTGATTGAAACGACGAGCAAAACGACGTGTCAGCTCCAAGTGTTGCTCCTGATCCTTGCCAACGGGGACATAGTCGGCTCTGTGGAGCAAAATGTCGGCAGCCATGAGAACCGGATAGGTCAGCAGACCAGCATTTACGTTCTCGGGATTCTTGCGCACCTTGTCCTTGAACGAGGCGGTACGTTCCAACTCGCCGATGTAGGCATGCATGCTGAGCAACAGAGAGAGTTCCGTTACCTGCGGCACATCACTCTGAATGTAAACGGTAGCCACATTGGGGTCGATTCCCGCTGCGAGATACTCAGAAAGAATGTTCTTTACATTGGTATGTAATGCCTTGGGGTCGGGATGTGTGGTCAGTGAATGGTAGTCTGCGATGAAGAAGAAGCACTCTTCGTCATGTTGCATGGTTACGAAATTCTTCAATGCTCCGAAATAGTTTCCCAAATGGAGTTTTCCTGTCGAACGGATACCGCTTACAACTCTCTTCATGTTTTTGTTCTGATTGTATAATATTAATGTTTAATTTCTTTAAATATTTACAAATGTACATAATTATTGGGATTTTACTCAATAATTTGCTTACTTTTGCCAAATAAACAGAGTGTTTAACGATATCTTTTAGTCCGATGAATACATATTGGAGATTGTTGGGGTTTGCCAAGCCCATTGAAAATATGCTATCCCGTATTTCTTTTACACGTTGTTTTATGCAATATTCAACACGTTCAATTTCGTGATGATTATTCCTATCCTGAAAACCATGTTTCAGGAGGGCACCGTATTGGAGTATGTGACCGAGAAACCCGAGTTTGCACTCAGTATGGAGTATTTCATGGATATACTCAATTATGGGCTTTATAGTGTGTGTGGTGCTGACTATGGAATCATTCATTTGTTGGTTGTGCTGGCGGTGTTCATCACTTGTTCGGCATTGTTGAGCAATCTGTTCCGTTATTTGGGGCAGCGTACGGTGGAGAACATGAAGATAAATACGTTGCAGCGTATCCGCAACGAGGTTTATGACAATATGATGAATCTCAACGTGGGCTTTTTCAGCAACGAACGCAAGGGCGATATCATGTCGAAAATTACATCTGATGTGCAGGTTATCCAGTTCTGTATTACCAACACCTTGCAGGTGGCTTTTCGTGAGCCGTTCCTCATTGTGGGATATTTGGTTGTGATGTTTGCCATTTCGTGGGAGTTGTCGGTATTCTCGGCGGTATATCTTCCCATTGTGGCGTTGATTATCGGTTCGATCGTCAAGCGTTTGCGCCATCCGGCAAAGACGGCTCAGGAGAGTTTCGGTGAAATGACCTCGGTGCTTGACGAGTCGTTGGGCAGCATGAAGGTCATCAAGGGCTACGGTGCCGAGGGATTCTTCCGTGGCAAGTTCAATAAGGTAAATGAGAAATATTCGCAGATATCACGCTCTATGATGTATCGCCAGCAGTTGGCGTCGCCTATGAGTGAGTTTATGGGCATCACTGCGGCGGCCGGTTTGCTGGTATTCGGAGGTTATCTGGTTCTCAACGGATATGGCCTGACGGGTAGCTCGTTTATTGCCTATATCGCTATCTTCTCGCAGATTACTCGCCCCGTACGAGCATTCACCGATGCCTTTGCCAATATCAATCAGGGTATTGCGGCGGGCGAACGCGTGATGGCTCTGTTGGATGCGAAAACTTCGGTTTTCGATAAGAGTGAGGCTGTGGAGTTGAAGGAGTTCAAGGATAAGATTGAGTTCCGTGATGTGCGTTTCTCGTATGAGAACAGAGAAGTTATCGGCGGTGTCAGTTTTGATGTGAAACGAGGTCAGACGGTGGCGCTTGTGGGGCCGTCGGGAGGTGGAAAGTCCACATTGTCGGATCTGGTACCGCGTTTCTATGATGTTGATGCGGGCGAGATTCTTATCGACGGTGTGAACGTGAAGGATATCAAGATCGCCTCTTTGAGAGATAAGATGGGACTTGTGTCGCAGGAGACCGTGCTTTTCAACGATACCATAGAGAATAATATTCGTTTGGGCAATGAGACTGCTACGTTTGAGCAGGTGGTTGCTGCGGCAAAGGTTGCCAATGCTCACGACTTCATCATGGAGGCCGAGGAGGGTTATCAGACCAATATCGGTGATCGTGGAACCAAACTGTCGGGAGGTCAGCGCCAGCGATTGAGTATTGCCCGTGCGGTGTTGAAGAATCCTGAGATTCTGATTCTTGACGAGGCCACTTCGGCTCTTGATACCGAGAGTGAAAATATCGTGCAGGCGGCGCTTGATGAGCTGCTCAAAGGTCGCACCTCCATTGTCATTGCTCACCGTTTGAGTACTATTCACAATGCCGATAAGATTGTGGTGGTGGAGAAGGGACGTATCGCCGAACAGGGTACTCATGCCGAACTGATGGCATTGAAGGGTATCTACTTCAAACTCGTGGAGTTGCAGCAGTTGTCATAACGACAGGCGTGAAAATAGATGCGGGCCGAACACTATCACGTTCGGCCCGCATTGTTTTTTGGAGAATGTTTCCCTGCTACTCGTTCTGTACCATTGTGTAACGTTTCAGTACCGCGTATGCCTCCTTGATGCCCAACTCTCCCGCCTTGCTTATATCCAGACAACCTTTGCGGGTGTCTTTCATGTAGATCTGCACCAGACCTCGGTTGAAATAGGCTTCGGCCAGATTGGGGTGCAGTTCAAGAGCATGGGTATAGTCATCATATGCCTCGGGGAATTTACCCGACAGTGCCAACAGGTTGGCGCGATTGTAGTATATGTATGCCCACTCGGGGTAGAGTTTGGCTGCTTTGTTCAAATCCTCTATGGCATCATCATAGTTGTAGGTGCGTTTTGAGTTGTTGCGCAGTCGGGCAACGGGGTCACTCTCAATTATGATGCGCTGATAGCTGTTGTCGATGGAGGAGATGAAGTCGGTCATCTCGGCACGCGTGGCACTACGATTGAAATAGAGGAACGGATTACCCGGTTGCAGTGCAATGGCCTGTGTATAGGTGTTTATCGAACTCGTATATTGCTTTATGAGATTCTGTGTGATGCCGTGTTTGAATAGCGAAATCCAGTCACGTCCCGTTGAGTACTCTTCGTTCATTGCTATGAGTGAGTCGGGCACGATGTCACTCTGTTGGCAGGTGAGTGCTAACAGAGAGTGGTCTATCATGTCGAGGAATTCATCCACTCGGGGCGCATAGTAACGCTCGATCTCAATTTTTTGCAACGTATCGGGTTGAATCATGCTGAACTTGAAGAGAGGTTTGAGGGTGATGAGTTCGTTGTCCTCCGAAACCTGTTCGAATGAGTTGCCCGAGAAACTCGAATCAAAAGACAACAGCTGGTTGAATTTGCGTGACGTATCGGCATAGATGGAGAAGGTGCTGTCGTTGAGTTTTGAACGATACTCGGCAATCTTCTCTTCGGCGATGTATTTGTCTTTGTCGGCACCTTTCGGGTCGCGCAACAGGTACTTTACCGACGATCGGTTCAGATATGCATTTGCAAAATCGGGATATAACTCAATGGCCTTGTCATAGTCTGCCAGAGCTGCCGTATAGTTGCCCAAACGGGAGTAGAGCAAGGCTCGATTGTAATATACCAGCACATTGTTGGGGGTGTAGGTTGCCACAGTGTTGTAATCTTCCAGGGCGCGGTTGTAGTCGCCTATCTGGGTGCGAATGATGGCGCGATTGAAGTAGGCCAGAGCCGCCGATGGGTCAATCAGAATCACCTGATCGAAATCATTGAGTGCCTCCTGAATGCGGTTCATGTTGTTGTTGACCAGTGCGCGATTGAAGTAGGGCAGAATGTAGGTTGAGTCGCACTCGATGGCTTTGTTGAGATCTTCGAGTGCCTCTTCGTATTTCTTCTGCGCCATCAGCAGCGAGCCGCGACGAAAATAACCCTCCGTATATTCCCTGTTGGTGCGAATGGCCTGATTGTAGTTCTCGAATGCTTTCAGCGTGTCGCGCAGATGCAGATATGCTGTTCCGCGATTGATGTAGGCGTCGGCCACACGGCTGTCAAAGCGAATGAACATGTCGAAATCCTCAATGGCCTTGTCAAATTGCTGGCTCAAAAAGAACGTAACTCCTCGGCTGTAATAGGGCTCCGGACGGTCGGGGCGCAGATCAATGGCCTCCTGAAAATCTTTCAGTGCATCGTCATAGTCGCCCAACATGGAACGGGCTATGGCGCGATATTGATAAGCGACCGTATAGACAGGATTCTTTTCAATCGCTACCGAGAAATCCTGTTCGGCTCCCAATATGTCATCAAGATTGTATTTTGCAACTCCACGCAGAAAATAGGCCTCATGGGCGTCACGGTCGGCCTGCAACAACACATTAAGCGTCTGGATAGCCTCCTTGTAGTGGTTGTTTATCAGTGACATGCGTCCCACATAGTAGAAATACTGCTTGTTCAGTTGGGCCGTTGCATCAACCGCAGTTAGGCTCATTATCAGGAGCAGTAATCCGAAAATATTGGCGCGTAATTTATTTCCCATCTTTTCTCTCTGTGAGGGGGCTTGTGTTGGCAGATATTCGTTCGACTGCCTGTTCCCTCTTTTGTTTGTGTTGTGTCAGTAGTTTAAAAACGTGGTTTGGAAAAGAATTATTTTATTGCTTTCCCCGTTTTGCCAACATATCTTCCTCATCGGGCAGACTCTCTGTCAATTTGCGCACCAAGGCAAAATGATTGAAAAATTCTCTTGCAAAAACTCGCACCACGGTATAGCTCGGGATGGCTATCAGCATTCCTATCACTCCGCCTATCGAGCCTCCAACCAGAATAACAATGAATATCTCCAACGGATGGGCATTCACTTGTTTTGAGAACAGTGCAGGTTGCACTATGAAGTTATCCACCATTTCAGCCACAAGTACCGAGCCGCCAATCATCATTACCATATGGGGGAACGGAATTATTCCCATCGTTGAGGCTGCTCCCACAAAGATGCTTATTGCCAGACCCAGCCATGCTCCTATGTAGGGTATTATCTTCAACAGACCCATTATCAGGCCGATGAAAAAGGCCTCGCTGACGGCAAAACCACATACCAACAAACCTATTGCCACCATCAGCATCATTATTGCCATCTCTCCCAGCAGTCCTACGAAATAACGAGAAAGCAGATAAGAGACCGAGTTCATGGCGCGATAGATGTTTTCTTCGTATTTGGGCGGGAAGAGAGCCGCCAACATCTTGTTGAACAGATTCTCCTCTTTGAAGAAGAAAAAGCTGATGAACGTTATGGAGAAAAGGCCTATGGCGGTGTCTGCCACAAACGAAACCACCGACGATAGCAAGGTGCTCATCTGGTTGAGATTCAGACGTTCGTTGATGGTCCGGGTCATTGACTCCGTGATGGAATGGGTGGAGGTGCTGATAGAAAAATACTCTTCCAGGAACTTGTTGATTTTGCTCAGTGGTTCATGGAACGAGGAGGTGAATTCAGATATATTGAGTTGTGATAACTCGCTTATTTTGTTGAATATCAGCGGGGTAAAGAGAACGAAAAAAGCAATGGCACCGCCCCAGATTATCAACAGGGTTATCAGTGAGGCCAACCAGCGCGGCATCATCACATTCTTGATGTGTGTCTTACACAACAATTTATTTAGGGGACTGCCGATGAGAGTAATGACTGCCGCCAACAATATGTAGGTCACTATGTTGCTGAAATACCACACTAAAAAGACCACGATACTCACCACCGCGGCGATGAGTATGTAGCGTGTCAATCTTGATATGTCTTTCGTTCCGTCCATCTCTTCCGATTATCTTTTCAGGCGAGCCAAAGGTGTCTGCGAACCGGTTACCTTCTGACCTATGTTCACCAAAATCTCCGCATCGAGAGGCAGGAATACGTCTACTCTCGAACCGAACTTAATGAAACCGCATTGTTGATTCTGCTCAACAACCTGATCGGGTTTTGCGTAACTGACTATTCGGCGGGCGATAAGACCTGCTATCTGTCTGTATACTATCACCTCCTTGCCGGTGTCGATGCCCACACTCATGTGTTCGTTCTTGTCCGATGATTTAGGATGCGAGGCAACAAGATACTTGCCCTCATGATACTTCTTGTAAATCACTTTGCCGGCCACGGGGAACCAGTTTATGTGAACATTGAAGATGCTCATGAAAACAGATACCTGCAATCTTTTTTCGCCAAAAAACTCGGTCTCCACCACATCTTCGGCAACAACTATCGTTCCGTCGGCAGGTGCAAAAACCAGATCCTCTTCGGTGAGTTGTATGCGTGTCGGTTCACGAAAGAACATCACTACCAGAACAAACAATATTGCAAGTATACTTTCAGTTGTCCACATCAACCATGCCGGCCACATATAACTTGTGGCAGCCCAGCCGAATAGCAGCATCAGCAGAACAATCACGCCGTTTACGTAGGCTATGGTTGAATATCCCTCTTTGTTAATCCTCATTCTCAGAAAGTAAAAGGTGTTAATAATTCATAATAGCAGTAGGCGAAGGGGAGTGACACCAACATGGCGTCAAAACGGTCCATGAATCCGCCGTGACCGGGGATGATGTTTCCCGAATCTTTAACTCCCGCAGCTCTCTTGAACATCGACTCCACCAAATCTCCGAATACGCTGGTTACGGCCACCAACAATCCGAATCCGCCACATATCAGCCAATTGTTTCCGGTCAGATGGCCCGTTATGGCAGTAAATGCGGTGGCGAAAATCACTCCGCCCCAAAAACCTTCCCATGATTTCTTGGGCGAGAT
>JAGBHS010000010.1 GCA_017935385.1 Tidjanibacter sp. | reverse complement strand
TGCAAGCGTTATAAGCTCCTCTACATATGGTAAATATTCGTTCTTCATACTTATTTAGGTGTTTTTATAATACATTTTGACAAAGATACGTATTTTTCGCAAATCGTATTCAGTAACACATATTTTTAACTTCTGGTGTCAAATTTAGGCACATCTTATTTTGTGTTCCTATAATTTATTCATAATTTTGACTTATAATAAATGCAAGAGTAATACCGCACTGATAACTAAAATTAACTGAGGAAGTTAGCAATGCCGTGGCCACTAATAATACAATACGCTGATTCCATAACCAAACCTCTCGGTTTATTCAAGACTCTCGCCAACGTAGAGTACCAGAAAGACATATTTGACAATCCGCTTATGTGTGCAGGCGGCAATGCGGTTGTATTCAAAGTCAAGATAGGCAATCAGCTCAAAGCCCTGAAATGTTACACCAAACCAAAAGCAAATATTCACGCCATAAATCTGTACCTGAAAAACAACCCTGACGATCTGATAATTAGCAACGAGTTGCTGAAAGAGGAATTGTTTGTCTATTTCGGTTCTAACGGTCACTATTTTGACGTTCAGATATCGGATTGGTGCGAAGGGCGATTTTTTGATTTTGAGATTAAAAGATGCGTATTCAATCATCACATCGACTTACTTGAACGCTACTCCGAAGAGTTCAATCTTTTTGCGGTTCAAATACTCGAACGCGAATGGGCTCACGGCGACATAAAGCCGGAGAACATATATGTCAATCCGGCAGGCGGGTTCAAACTCATAGACACAGACGCAATGTACATACCGACATTGAGTGAAAGCGATGAGATTGGCACACCCAACTATCGTCATCCGAATAGAAGCGCAAAAGATTTCGGACCACACATTGACGACTATCCCCTATTGCTCATTGCCGTATCATTACGTGCCATTGCTTTGGACGTAACCCTATTTGACAAATACACCACAAAAGACAACATTATTTTGAATCCGCATGAGATTCTGGCCGGCAACTCGGCATGCTACAACGAGTTAGTGGAGTTGTTTGCCGAACGTGGCGAATGGCGTTACATGCAGATGTTGCGTGCATTACGCTCCGAAGCTGTTGCAATCGACGGCATATTGGATATGTTCAAAGGATTAACCACCACCCCAAGCATATCGCCTGATGAGGAGATTAATCTGGAAACATTTTGCGACAAAGGCAAGTGGGGTTATTGCAGTAAGGATAGAATTGTCATACCCGCAGTTTTCGACTCGGCAGTAGAGTTCCGCGACGGAACGGCATATATCGATTTATGCGGTCACAGACACAAAATAAACACAAAAGGAGAGATAATCAACACCCTATAACAATGTACACAGCACCAATCACCCGCAAACAAAAGGCAGCCATCATATTGTTAATTGACCAATCGGGCTCCATGCAGGAGATCATCAACTTTCAGCGATCCCGC
Organism: Tidjanibacter sp.; assembly: GCA_017935385.1. Lineage (GTDB taxonomy): Bacteria > Bacteroidota > Bacteroidia > Bacteroidales > Rikenellaceae > Tidjanibacter. The sequence goes on along the minus strand of JAGBHS010000010.1, from coordinate 18,624 downwards.
ATGAGCAAGGCCGAAGCAGCCAGCTATTTCGCAAACCTGCTGATAGAAGAACTGATAAACCGTTCGCGTCGCAACGATGGTGTATATGATTATTTTGACATCATGGTATTAGGTTATCATGGCGAAGTGGTTGAATCACTCATCAGCGACAAAATAGAGTTTCAACCCATCAGTCGCTTATATTTCAAAGTAGTAGCATCAAAGACCCACTACATTGAACGTAAAATACCCAATACCGACAACTATGTTTCTGCTGCCGTTTCCTATAAGTGTTGGGTTACCCCGAAGGCAGAAGACAGCACACCGATGTTCACGGCTCTGATGCAGTGTGAAAAAGCCGCAAAGAGATGGAGTTCACGCCCCGAACATCGTAACAGTTTCCCTTTGCTGGTCATCAATATCACCGATGGAGAGGCATCCGACAGCGACAACATGATGTTGCTAAACATATCCGAAAGGATTAAAAGCATCTCCACCGCAGATGGCAACACACTGTTCTTCAACATCCACCTCGCGACATCGGAGGATTCGGAGCAGATTGTGAAATTTCCGTCACTTTCCGAGAAATTACCCGAGAACCGATTAACACAACTTTTGTATGATATGTCCAGCACCCTCCCCGATTGCTACAACGACATCATAAGCGAGATAAAAGGCAATCTTTGCACTCCGCCATTCAAAGCCATGTGTTATAATTGTTCGGGCGAGGATTTGATTAAGATTCTCTCAATAGGCTCCGTAAGTTTGGACAAAACGATTTAATCTCTCCTCCTATCATGACAACGGCAAACTTCATTGAGAGCATAATAAATCCTGTCGGGCGCTTCAAAACCCTTGACACGATATATCCCACATTGGATGCGGGAGGAAGTCCATTATTCTACACAACCTCCAAAACCATCGTATTCGAAACCAGGCTTAATGAAAGACGATATTCGTTGAGCATTCTGACCGGTTATTCCGACTCCGAGCAGGAACTTATACGAAAAAATTGTCTGGCTCAACAGATTCGCAACATACCATCTCTTGCCAAAGTCAGATATCTGCCAAAGGAGTTACTGGTGTTCGATTCCGATAATAAGCCCTGTTATTTCGATGTGATTCTGCAAGACATAACAGATACGTCAGAACTTCACGTCTACATGCGTAAGAACCTGTTCCTGACAGATCGTCGGCCGATTCGCAATGCGCTTACTGCTATCACCCGACTTGCATCATCGCTTCACGACAATGGGATTATTCATGGTGCAATATCCTCACGCACCATACGTCTTTCTGAAACAGACGGAAGTTCGGCATTTCTTTACGACACGCCGTTGATATTGAACAAGAATCATGAGAAGGATACCGCATCGCTTATCAGAATGGCAGTAATGTTATATTTGGCCGGTTGTCAGCCAAAACTTTCAATCATGATGCAAGGCATAGATCTATGCAAACCCGAAACATTCTCTTTTTATGAGAAATATATTCTCGCCGCTGCGGAATTTCATGGAGTCAGGCCACTCGAAAACATACTTCATGCACTACATGAAAACTGTCATGCAAATGCATTGACTGAAATTGAAATTTTGAGCAACACCCCATTTGAATCAACCTTTCCTTTATTGGAAAAACTACTTGTTGAGTGTTGCGATGCCGAGCATATGGAGATTGAGCCTTGCGGAACATACTACGAATCCAATCTTAAAGATATTAATACCGACAACAGCATAAGGGTTGATTGGGACAAATGCAGTTTCGTTGGTAAAACATCACACAATCTCATCCGCTTCAAACAAGGAGAGTTATGGGGATTTGCAGACAAACATGGGAATAAACTACCTCTGAACAATCTGATCGATGCCGATGATTTCTACGAAGGACGTGCCGTTGTCGCGACCACCGAAGGTTACGGCCTGATAGATTCACAAGGTAAATACATAATAAAACCCTCGTTCGAAGATATGACCTGGTGGGGCAAAGAGAATGTTGTCACCGCACAAGTTTACGGCTCATGGAACATGCTTGACAGATGCGGTAATGTAATCTCCAAAAGTTCATTTGACTGGATGGGTTGTTTCAGCGAGGGGCTCATGCTGGTACGCAGACACAACAAATATGGCTTTATCGACAAAAATGCCAATACCATCATTCCGATAATCTATGACTATGCAAGCGATTTTGATGGTGGTAAATCATCCGTCATATATAAAGGAAGCGAGTACCTTATCGATAAGAACGGCACTCGCTTAGATTAATTCATTTCATATACGCCCTTAACGAATACGATTCAATGAATTGATCTTCTTGAAATCTTTCGACAGAGCCATTACAGCCAGCAACATAAGAACGATGCCCACCGCAGGGAACACTACGGGAGATGTCATATTCACAAATACATCTGCGCTGGAGAATTGAGCCAACACCCCGTTCTCTATTCGTTTGAGATAGACTATGAAGAATGCCTGCGTACCGACTAACAACACCAATTCGGCGAAACACAATCGCATCTGTGTCAACAAGTCCTTAAACAGCCATATCATCACAAACGGCAACAGAGCCGAAATCACAACCAGAATCTCCAAATAGATTAAATCATACGCAAACAAATCAGAAACATCACTACCGATAGTGATATGAGCCAATGGTTTGAATGCCGCAAATGCCATAAGCACTGCCGTAAGCAACATATATAAGCTTTGTATTCTCTGTATCATAACAATTTACTTTATTTCATCATCAATCATGTAATTGTTTCTTTCCGACGAGTTTCTGTTTATCAACTCCCCGATAAAGCCGGCCAGGAAGAACAACACTCCCAATATCACCGCCACCAAACAAAGGTAAAATAACGGTTGCTCGGCAACTGGACGGAACGCCAATTCGTTCATCTGTTTAATCAACTTGTCTGCAATAATCCAGATCACTGCAACGCCTCCGAACAAGAACATCAATGTTCCCAGCGTTCCGAAGAAGTACATCGGGCTGCGACCGAAGTGCGACACAAACATCACGGTAATCAAATCCAGATAGCCGCGAATCATTCTCTCCCATCCAAATTTTGAGTAGCCATACTTGCGGGCCTGATGCATCACAACTTTCTCGCCAATCTTTTTGAATCCGGCACGTTGTGCCAAAATGGGGATATAACGATGCATCTCCCCAAACACCTCTATGCTTTTTATAACCTTCTTGCGATATGCTTTCAGGCCGCAATTAAAATCATGCAACTTGATTCCGGACACTTTTCGGGCCGTAGCATTGAATAATTTGCTCGGCAGTCGTTTTCCGATGGGATCATAACGTTTCTTTTTCCAACCCGAAACCAAATCATATCCCTCCTCTGTAATCATTCGATACAATTCGGGAATCTCTTCGGGCGAGTCCTGCAAATCGGCATCCATAGTGATAACCACATCGCCTTGTGCCTTCTTGAATCCACAATACAACGCAGCACTCTTTCCATAATTTCTACAAAAACTCAATCCTTTGACAGACGGATTGGTTGCAGCAATCTCCTGTACCACCTTCCACGAATCATCCGAACTGCCATCATCAATCATGATAGCCTCATAAGAGAACCCCTCTTTTTTCATCACTTTGTCTATCCAAGCGATCAGTTCTCTCAATGATTCCTCCTCGTTGAAAAGCGGAATAACCAATGATATGTCGAGTTTTTCCTGACTCATATTTTTTTATTCATTATCGTTCTGTTCCTCATTGTTCTCCTCTGTTGCGGTCCATTCGGGATCACGTTTTGTAAAACTGCAAACAATCAAGCCTACAAAACCGCCATAAATAATGTACGAGAAAATATTACTAAAAACCTGAGCAATGGGGTTGAACAACATCTTTCTGGTCATCTCGTAGGTCTGATCAAAAACATCATCGGCAACAATATCCTGCACCTGTACCATCGCCTCATCTATCACGCCAATAACATAATCTTGAAACATGAATTTGTTGGACAATGCCGTGCAAACACCCACAACAACACCCGTAAAAATCATCATCGCGAGAATAAATGCCATTCCGTTTCCATAAGAGAAGCCTTGCTCTCCGCCATGAGTCATAGAGAAACGGCGTGTAAATCCATATAGCAATGCAACAAACACCATGAGTGTCATGACCGCCATTATAGTTTTCAACGCATTAATCTCGTTTGCAATTGCATAAGTTCTTAATAATTGAAATGCCGATGCGATCAAACCGATTATCGTGCCACCTTTCAATGCTTCTGTCCAAAATACATTTTTCATCATAACTATCTTTTTAGTTTTACTATTTTCTATATAAACAAACTATATCGCTTCTAACTATCACACCACATATTGAACAAAAAATCAATAACGGAGTTCTCCTCCTCCCTCGCGCAAAATTTCCGGTTCATCGGTTGTCATATCCACCAATGTGGTAGGAGTCACATCTCCGTACCCGCCATCCACCACCAGATCGACAACATCTTCAAATCTTTCATGAATCAGTTCAGGATCAGTTGTGTATTCAACCACATCGTCCTCATCCTTAACCGATGCCGTCACCAGTGGAGCCCCTAACAACTCTATAATCGCCATAGGAATGGCATTGTCCGGAATTCGGACACCAATCACCTTCCTCTTTCCGAGAGCCGCATCGGGAATTCTGCTTGATGCATTAAGCAGAAAGGTAAATGGCCCCGGCAGATTTTTCTTCAATATTTTGAACTGGGTATTATCAAAACGGGCTAGCTCCGAAATGGAACTTATGCTGTCACACACCACCGACAGCTCATCACTCTTTTTATTGCGAATGGCTTTTATTTTATTTATAGCTTTCACACTATTGAGTGAACAGCCAAAAGCATAAACGCCATCGGTAGGATATATCATCACGCCATCATTTTGGAGAACATTCACAACCTTCTCCACTGCTTTTTGATTAGGATTCTGGGGATATATTTTCACTATCATGATATCAAAATTTTGCCGACGTTCAATGATTCAACAAATATAGGTATATTTTTTCGCAAGACAAAACCAATTGTTTCAATCATTCCTTTGACGGTACAATAAGACACAAAAAAAGGGTAAGCTATTTATATCGCACCGCTACAACCGCCTACCCTTGCTCTCTTCCGAGCCTGGGGGATTCAGCAGGAGCTGGTCGTATAAGACTTACCCGAGCGCAAATGTAAGAATTATTATTATTTTTGCAAAAATTATCTCAAAATAGGTCATGAAAAAATCAATTAAAGTGATTTCCATTCTCGTTGTGGCCGGCTTCATATTGGCCGCCTGTGCGATGGGAGTGTTATACAAATATCGTTATACCGACTTCATTGTCAAGAGTGGAACCATACATATTCCGTCCGAAGGAGGCTCTTACGCAATGCTTTGCGATTCTCTGATGGAGAAAGAGATGGCAAAGACGCTTACCGCATTTGAATGGTTTGCCAATCTGCGCGGTTTTAAGAACAACATAAAGGCAGGACGTTACGAGTTGAAAGAAGGCATGAGTATAAATGCCGTTTTCAACCGCATCGGCAGTGGTTCCCAATCTGCCGTACAACTCACGTTCAACAATATTCGCACCCTGCCGCAGTTGGCAGGACGCATAGGAGATCAATTAGAGGCTGATTCTTTGAGTTTCTTGAATTATCTTCTTTGCGACACCGTCGCCGAACACTATGGTTTTGATGCAAAGAATTTCATTGGCATGTTCATACCGAATACCTACGAAGTCTGGTGGACAACCACTCCGAAAGCATTCACCGACAGAATGAAACGAGAGTACGATAACTTCTGGAACGAAGAACGCCAAGCAAAACTCAAACGCACCGGTCTGTCTCGTCAGCAAGTAATCACCCTCGCCGCAATCGTGGACGAGGAGACTAACGCAACGGAAGAGATGCCAACCATTGCCGGTGTGTATATCAATCGTTTACGTATCGGCATGCCGCTTCAAGCCGACCCGACAGTCAAATTTGCAGTCGGCGATTTTACTTTGCGTCGAGTATTGATTCGTCACACAAAAACCGACTCTCCGTATAACACCTATATGCACCAGGGTCTTCCTCCCGGCCCGATATGCATGCCGTCAGTGAGTGCCATTGACGCTGTATTGAACTACTCGGATCATAAGTATCTATATTTCTGCGCCAAAGAGGATTTCTCGGGACGTCACAATTTTGCCCGCACCTTGGCAGAACACAATAGGAATGCACGAGCCTATGCAGCGGCACTGAACAAAGCCAACATAAAATAAAAGAGGGCAGTGTTTTTACACTGCCCTCTTTTTTTCAAATACCCTGAATATAACAATCATATCATTGGCCTCCACCACAAAGCTGCCACCTAACGACTGATTAGACACGCCTTGCCACAGTCCACAAAGAGAGCCTTCGGGAGGTGTATACATCAGGTTCTCCACCAATATTTTTGTTGCGGGGTTAAATGCAAACATCGACACTTGTTGTCCTTCCCAGCTCTCAAATTCGGCCTTACCGCACACCACATCAAACACGCCGAAATTAGTCACCATCTGAATCTCGCATCTGGCGGCATACTTCATCATCACGCCTATATTGGCCAACGCATGATCTTCTCGTAACCCTGACGCGCCCAACACAACAAGTCGCTTATACCCTTTTGCCAGACAATACTCCACCGCCTTACAAAGATCATTGGTATCCTGCTCATCCACATGCACCATTATATCCTTATATCTCTCTGCCGTGGCTGCATCAATAGAGTCAAAATCACCGATTATCACCGACGGCTCCAAGCCTGTTTCCAAAAGGTTCCTCACCGCACCATCACAACACACAATCTCCTCTGTCCCCCGCAAAAGCGAAAGTGCTATTTCATTGTCAGGAAATTCTCCGTTTGCCAATATGACAATCGTCGGTTTATAAGATATGTCAGGCAATGCAATCCGTTTCATTCTGTTGTTTCATCAGTTTCAGCCATTTAACATATCCCACCACCGCAATGGCGCTGTACAATGCATACAAACCGGCCGTAGGATACAATCCTTTATATACATACAATGCCACACAGACAACATCCACAACCAACCACACAAGCCATTGCTCCACAAATTTACGGGCCAACATCCACATTCCCACGATACTTACCGCCGTAGTAAAGCTGTCACCATAGGGTACAGTACTGTCCGTAAAGTTAATCAGCACATAACATATCGCCACAAAAACGGCAATAGTCACCACAATCAACGGCAGTATCATTTTTATGGGAGTATGCGTAATCGGCACCTCCTTCTCCACTCTCTTTGTCTTCACAAATCGCCATTTATACCAGCCATAAATACTTATTATCAGATAATAAATATTTATACCCATGTCGGCATAAAATCCGGCATCATGATAAACAAATATATATATTGCGGGCATTACTATATTGGCTGCCCACAGCCAAATGTTGGCATGATATTCGAGATACAGATATATCAGCCCAACGACTACACCGATTAATTCGAGTATACTCATCATTCTTAAAAATTAAAATTTTGGATAGAACGGAAAAAGGGGCCTCTTTCCTGTATTCTCACTCCCTACGGCGGCATTACCCGCATCAGGTTCAGTGGGTATAATCTCAGCTCTTAATCTCAGTTAAGGCACCCCTTTGCACATATCTGAATTGTGCAATGCAAATTTACATCAAAACAAGGAATTTTCCTATAAAGAATCCAATAAATTACATACTTATTACATCTTCTGATGTATTAACGAACAAAAACGACATGAAAGAGAAGAAAAATATTGTTGTTTCGTCACGGATAATTTGTTATCTTCGTGATTGAAAGCAACACAATAAGTTGTTTGAGTAGCGATATGGAAGACGATTTATTAAGAGCAAAATATGAAAGACTCTTCTCGTTGATGGAACAATATTTCGACGAAGAGAGCATGTCATTGTCAATAAAAGCATTGCGCATAGCCGAGAAGGCTCTCGATGGAATGACACGATATGACGGAACACCGCTTGTGGAACACTCCGTCAAGACTGCCGAAATTGTTATTGCCGAAATAGGATTGGGACGAAACTCCACCATTGCAACCCTGTTGCATGACGTTGAACGTATGGGGCTAGTTAGCGGAGATGAGATTGCTGAGCAATTCGGAAACACACCTCGAACCATTATCGAGGGCATGAGCCGCATTTCGAGTGTAAAAACCAAAGTGTCCCAAAATCAGGCAGAGAACTTCCGCGACCTTATCGTATCATACTCTACCGAAAGCGACCCGCGTGTCATATTGATAAAACTTGCCGACAGGCTTGAAGTTATGCGCGCTCTCGATATTTTCCCCGAGGAGAAACGCATAAAGAAGAGCTGGGAGAGCATGAACATCTATGCTCAAATTGCTCACAAGCTCGGTCTATATTCAATAAAAGGCGAGTTTGAGGACTTGGCATTAAAATATCTCGAACCGACAGAATACAACGAAATAAAAGATAAACTTGCCCGCACCGCATCGGAACGTGACAAATTTATAAAAGAGTTTCTTCACCCTATTGAAGAGAAGATGAAACAAAGCGGCTTTGATTACCACATAAAAAGTCGCACAAAATCGATATACTCCATCTGGCGCAAGATGAAGAAACAGAATGTTCCCTTCGAGGAGGTTTTCGACATCTTTGCCATACGTGTGATTCTCGATTGCGAATTATCGAAAGAGAAGATGTTCTGTTGGGCGGTATACTCTATTGTGACCGATTTCTACACACCTAATCCCGATCGTATGCGAGATTGGATATCTATTCCCAAGTCAAGCGGATACGAATCTCTACATACAACCGTAGTCACCAAAAGCGGCCGTTGGGTGGAAATTCAGATTCGTACGGAGAGAATGGACGAGGTGGCAGAACGAGGCATTGCGGCTCATTGGCGTTACAAGGGTGTCAATCAAGGAGGTACTGGCTCTTCGGCATGGCTGGCCAATCTGCGCGAATTGATGGAAGAGAATCAAGGTAAAGAGTCTCTATCCAAGAAACTGAATCCTAATGTCACAAATGAAGAGATATTCGTATTCACCCCCACCGGAGATTTGAGAAAGATGCGTGAGGGCGCAACGGTATTGGACTTCGCATTTGACATCCACACCAATGTCGGAGCCTCTTGTATCGGTGCCCAGATCAAAGGCCGCATTGTTCCCATAAAGGAGAAATTGCGCAACGGTGATATTGTAAAAATCATTACAGCCAAGAACCAGAAGCCCAAATCGGACTGGCTCAATATCGTAACAAGCACCAAAGCTCGCAACAAAATCAAACAATGTCTGCGTGAGGAACAGACCAAACTGGCTCGTTTGGGACGCGAGGAGTTGGAACGCAAAATCAAAAATTGGAAGCTTGCCATTACCATTGATGATGCCGTTGTGGTGCTTGTCAAGTATTACAAGACAAAGGGCGGCATGGATCTGTACGGGCGCATTGCGACCGAAAAGATTGACATTGGCGAGATAAAAGATGTTATCACACGTCATCTCAACAACGAACTTTTCGAGGCACAGCAACCGGCCAAGCCGCAGGCCGCCATTTCAGAACCTGCAAAAAAACAAGAGCAGGAAAATGATGCGCTGATAATTGACGAAAAAATACGAGGTATTGATTATAAATTCGCCAAGTGTTGCAATCCGATAATGGGTGACAAGATTTTCGGATTCACCACCATAAATTCAGGCATCACGATTCACCGGACGGATTGTCCGAACGCCAAAAGATTGAGAGAACTATACCCTTATCGTGTTATTGACGCAAAATGGAGAGAGCAGGCTCAGGGTAAATTTATAGCCTCCATACGTGTGGTTGCCGAAGACAGCCCAGGCATGGTAAACCGTATAACAGAAGCCATAAGCGAGGATTTAAAGATCAACATTCGTTCCATGAACATTTCACCCTTGCGGGAAGGCAGGATAGGTGGCACAATAAATATAGAGGTGCCGAGTTCTTCAATGGCCGAAGCTGCAGTCTTCACCATACTGCGCATCAAAGGCGTTGATAAGGCCCATCGCATCACCAATAATTAACACATTCTGCTGTATCAAAAGAGAGCCCACATTTCTGCATTGAAACGTGGGCTCTCTTTTGTTTAATCACATCTAATTTACACATCAGCCGTTTTGAGTCGTTCGGCATTCTCGGCAACGATAAGATGGTCTATGCAATCTTGAATATCACCATCCATAAAGGCCTGCAAATTATATATGGTATAATTGATACGATGATCCGTAATACGTCCCTGCGGATAGTTAGAGGTACGAATCTTGGCACTGCGGTCACCCGTAGACACCATGGTCTTACGTTTAGCTGCAATCTCATCAAGATATTTAGAATATTCGAGGTTGAAGATACGGGTACGCAACTCTTCAAGAGCTTTGTCAAAGTTCTTCAACTGTGATTTCTGATCCTGACACTGCACCACGATTCCCGTAGGAATATGGGTCAGACGCACTGCCGAATAGGTGGTATTCACACACTGACCACCGGGACCCGATGCGCAATAAGTATCTTTTCGGATATCATTCATATTGATCTCCACATCAAACTCTTCCGCCTCGGGCAGGACTGCAACAGATGCAGCCGAAGTATGAACTCGACCCTGGGTTTCGGTCTGCGGCACTCGCTGAACACGATGCACACCCGACTCGTATTTCATGATACCGTAAACACCCTCTCCCTTAACACTAAGAACGACCTCTTTATAACCGCCCGAACTACCTTCATTCGAACTGTTGATCTCATACTTCCACCCCTTGGTTTCAATATATTTGATATACATACGCAGCAAATCACCTGCAAAAATAGCCGCCTCATCACCGCCTGTACCACCACGGATCTCCAAAATAGCATTCTTATCATCCTGCGGATCCTTCGGGATAAGCAACAATTTTATCTCCTCTTCAAGTTTCTCAACCTGCGGTTCGAGTTCGGCAAGCTCCTCCTTTGCCATCTCCTTCATATCTTCATCCTTCTCGTTTGCCAACACATCTTTCGCCTCGGCAATGTCGCTGAGAACTTTTTTATAACGTTCACTTACAGCGATAATGGGTTTCAGTTCCTTGTACTCTTTATTAAGAGCAACGAAACGTTTCATGTCGGAAATAACATCGGGTTCGGTCATCTGCTGACCGATATCCTCATATTTTGCTTTCAAACCGTCCAAACGGGTGAGTATCACATTTTCTGCCATACCTATAATTCTAAATTTGGCACAAAAATACAAAACAATTCACAAATAACAATCAGTTGCCACACAAATAATAGTCAGACATCAAGATATGATATCCCAAAAATTCGTATCTTTGTATTGATATGGCAACTGCGAACAGACATACAACACTATCCGAATTACTCTCCTCGGTGAAAGAAGCATTGGTTTCTTCGTTTTCCCTACCCCGTTGGGTAACCGCAGAGATAGGAGAACTGCATGTCAATCGTTCGTCGGGTCATTGTTATCTCGAATTGATAGAGAAAGGCGGTGCGAATGGAGTTCCATCGGCAAGAGTCAATGCTTCGATATGGCGCAATACATATTCGTTATTGTCGGCATATTTTCGTTCCGCTACTGAACAGGAGCTTTGCGTCGGCATGAAAGTATTGTTGAAAGTCACCATCTCTTTTCATGAGTTGTATGGCTTTTCGTTGCAGATTTCAGATATTGATCCCGCATACACTCTCGGAGAACAGGAGCTGCAACGCCAACAAACCATTACCCAACTGAAAGAAGACGGCATCTATGACCTTAATAAGGAGTTGCCATTACCAATAGTATTACAACGTATTGCCGTCATATCATCTGCAACAGCCGCAGGACACAGAGATTTCATGAAAGAGTTGGAGAGTTCCCCATTTGCAATACAAACCACTCTGTTCCAAGCATTCATGCAGGGAGATAATGCTGAGCAGTCGATAATTGCGGCTCTTGAAGCAATTGCAGAACGAGAAGAGGAGTTTGATGCAGTGGCTATAATCAGAGGCGGTGGTTCTCAAAGCGATTTAAGTTGCTTCAACTCTTACGAGCTTTGTTGCAACATTGCCCAATTCCCACTGCCCATCCTCACCGGCATAGGCCATGACAAAGATGAAAGTGTAGCCGACATGGTGGTGGCCACAGCCCTGAAAACCCCTACCGCAGTGGCACAACATGTGATTCGTTCTTTTGAGGAATTTTATGCGCTTCTTGTACAATACTCGCAAGACATAAAGTATCATACATCAAAAATCGTCGGAGAACAAAAAGAACAATTATTGCTTAACGGAATCAAATTGGAACGAGCCGGCAACAAAATCATATCAGAAAACAGGAATAAATTAATCCTATTGCAAAACCAACTAAAAGAACGCACAACTCACTTTATCAACTCAGCACGACAGACATTGGATACGGCCGAGAAGATTATATACAACAGCGCCCCCGAACGTATCTTGGCACGAGGTTTTGCAATTGTAAAACACAACGGTAAAGCGGTGCGTGATGCAGCCTCACTCACAAGTACAGATACCGTAGAGATAAGATTTGAAAAAGGAACGACAACAGCACAAATATTAGACCATGAAAAAGCAGATAAGTTATAGTAAAGCTATTGAGGAGATAGAAGACATAATCAACTATATCAGTGGCGATTCTGTTGATGTAGATAAACTGACAGATAATGTAAAGAGAGCCACCGAACTGATAAAAATATGCAAGGAACGCCTGCTGGAAGTAGATCAGGAAGTGAACAAAATTCTGACCTCAAACGAAGAATAAAAATTCCGCAAAATTACCGATGAAAAAGATTATAAAATATATAATTAATCATATTCCGCGTCCTGTAATTCAACGTGTAGCGCATCTGGCAACACGTCTGACGGCCATATTTTACATCGGTAACAAAGTCGAGTGTCCCATATGCGGCCACCACTACCGAAAATTCCTGCCTTATGGCTATACGGTGGTGCGTGAAAATGCCTTGTGTCCGCACTGCCTATCATTAGAACGACATCGTCTATTATGGTTATTCTTAGACAATTACATGCAACTAACCGAGCAAAAAGAGATAACACTGCTCCACATGGCTCCGGAAAGATGTCTGATGGACAGATTGGAGAGTTTGTTTGGTGATGGTTATCTGACTGCCGACATAGAGAGTCCGCTGGCTAAACTAAAAATGGATATTCGTAACATTCCTCTCGCAGAAAACGGCATGGATATTATCTTCTGCAACCATATTTTGGAGCATATCGACGATGATCAACTTGCCATGCGAGAGTTATACAGAGTGATGAAAAACGGCGGTTGGGGTGTATTATTAAGCCCCGTAAACTACTCTCTTGCCATCACTCGGGAAGCTCCGGCAAACTCCACAGCCGAACAACGTTACAAACTCGTCGGACAGGCCGACCATATGCGCGAATACGGCCTTGACTATGCAGACCGTCTGCGGAGTGTGGGATTTGAGGTGGAAGAGATCAGATATGCCGAATCCTTGACGCCGCAACAGCGCAAACGATATTCAATCATCAATGAGATTGTTTACCTGGTTCGCAAAAGATAAGCAACCCTTAAAACAACGGTTTTATGGGCAATTCCAGAATGTAGTCATACATGAAAAATCCCTGCCCTATCTCATTATCCTCACTACGAAGAATCTTAAAACCGCGGCGAAGATAGAACTCTATTGAATCCTTGTTTTCTCTATTGACCGTCAGCCATATGGCATTCAGCATCTGCAAATAGCAAAGTCCTTCAAGGAATTTCATTGCCTCTTTACCATAGCCTTTACCTCGTTCGCTCTCCTCAAAATACAGTTTACTAAGGAACAACTTTCCTTCTGACGCATGCACCGCACAAAAGCCTATTCTACGGTCCTCCTCATAAAAGAAATAATACTCATATCCTTTTGCAATCTGTTTACCAATAGCCTCTTCCGAGAAAAACATATCTATCATATAGACACTCTGTTCTTCACTCATCATTCCACGAGAGGTATAATACTCTCCGAAAATCCTACCACCCATCTCGGACAGTTCCGCAATCTGCTGCGGGGTCGAAACAATTACATATTCCATATCTATATATGTTTATTTGCTCTGACAAATTTATAAAAAAACCATTATTGTCGTCAAAAAACATCAATCCTGGAATTAAATTTCCTAACTTTGTGGCGAAATTGCGTCGGGACTTCGTCGCTGCCCTAATGGGGAGAGGAAAGTCCGGGCAACATAGAGCACCGTGCTTCCTAACGGGAAGATATTCGTGAGGGTATGGTTAAAGGTAACAGAGAATAACCGCCTCCTTGTGAGGTAAGGGTGAAAAGGCGGGGTAAGAGCCCACCGTTCGCGTGGCGACACTGCGGAGACAGTACCACCTGCGGGTTGCAAGACCATGTATATCGGCGCCTGAGGGCTGCTCGTCCGATGCCGAGGGGTAGGTTGCTAATTTTTAGTTGACGGGAGACCGGCAACATAGATAAATGACGAAGACTTCTTACGAAGGACAGAACCCGGCTTATACCTGACGCAATTTTTTTTTAATTAAAAACTATAATATAAAGATTATCCCAGACCGCTTTCCTATGACGGAGAAAGAGATAAAAATATCGGAGTTCGACTATAATCTGCCCGAAGAAAGAATTGCCAAATTTCCTTTGGACAAGCGTGACGAATCAAAATTATTGATTTTCCGTGACGGCGAAATCCATCATCGTCAGTTCAAAAACATAGCAGAAATTATTCCCGCCAACACGCTGTTGGTTTTCAATAACGCCAAGGTTATTCGCGCACGAATAATCATGCACAAACCCAGTGGCGCACGAATCGAGGTGTTTTGTCTGGAACCGCACTGCCCTGCCGACTACGAAAGAGCTTTCGCCATTAAGGGCGAATGTGAATGGAAGTGCATGGTCGGAAATCTGAAAAAATGGAAATCGGGACCGTTGGAGATAAATTTTGAATATAATGGCACTAATTGTTGTGTGACCGCCGAAAGAGGAGAGCAGGTCGGGAATGCTCACATCATACGATTCAGATGGGACACCGATTTAACTTTCGGACAGTTGCTTGAACATCTCGGCCGCATTCCCATTCCGCCATATCTCAATAGAGAGAGTCAGGAGGTGGACAATACCCGTTATCAGACGGTTTATTCAAAATTTGAGGGTTCGGTTGCTGCACCGACGGCAGGCCTGCACTTTTCCACCGAATTGATAGAACAGATGAAGGAAAAGGGTTTCATGTTCGAAGAGGTGACATTACATGTAGGAGCAGGAACTTTCCTTCCCGTCAAGGATGAAAATGCTGCTCAGCACACAATGCACACCGAACACTTTGAGTTCTCGCTCTCCACAATCGAACGTCTGGCGGACCAGCATGGAAAAATCATCCCCGTAGGCACTACGTCTGTACGCACATTGGAGTCGATAAGCGCATTGGCTTACCGAATAATTAAGACGGGAACTCCCGACGCAGAACGCACCATCGGGCAGTGGGAAATTTATGACATTCCTTCGGAGATAAACGGCAAGGAATTGTTGGTTGCGTTGCGCGACTATATGCGAGCCAACAATATGGACCGGATAAAGTCCTCGACTCAGATAATGATAACTCCCGGTTATCGTTTCCGTATCATAGAGGGAATGGTAACCAACTTTCACCAACCCAAAAGCACCTTACTACTGCTCGTATCGGCATTGGTGGGTGACGACTGGAAAAAAATCTATGCCTATGCCATGGAGAACGATTTCCGTTTCCTGAGCTATGGCGATTCATCAATACTATTCAAACCTACCGAATAATCATGTTGCAGAACGATGCATACGCAAAATTTCTCCCCACTTCGGCCAAAGAGGTTAAAGCCTTGGGCTGGGATTACATTGACGTAATTCTGTTCAGTGGAGATGCGTATGTGGATCATCCGTCATTCGGCATTGCGGTCATTGGACGAGTTTTGCAGGCAGAAGGATTCAGGGTCGCCATTATTCCCCAGCCCAACTGGCGCGACGACTTGCGCGATTTCAAAAAATTGGGGGCTCCAAGACTCTTTTTCGGTGTGTCGGCCGGTGCGATGGACAGTATGGTGAACCACTATACGGCCAATATTCGTCTTCGCAGCGACGATGCCTACACCCCGGGAGGTAAAGCCGGTTTCCGCCCCGACTATGCAGTAACCACCTATACGAAAATACTGAAATCGCTATATCCGCACACCCCGGTGGTTATCGGTGGAATTGAGGCCTCGTTGCGCCGATTGACCCATTATGACTATTGGAGCAACTCATTGAAACCTTCGGTCTTGATTGATAGCGGAGCAGATCTGTTGGTTTACGGCATGGGAGACAAAGTGATTCGCGACATAGCCAAGTGCATGCAAAACGGATTCAACATGAATCTGCTGCGCAAACTCAATCAGGTTGGTTTTGTGGCCGATGACAGATATGTATCAAAACTACCAGCGGAGGGGGTTATTCGCCTGCACTCTTACGAAGAGTGTTGCCGAAGCAAGAAAATGTTTGGCGAGAATTTCACCCACATGGAAACGGAGAGCAACCGATTGGAACAAACCCGCGCCATAGTGGAACCGACGGGAGATAAATATATGGTTATAAATGCTCCTTATGCACAACTTACCACCGAAGAGTTGGACAATAGTTCCGATCTGCCATACACCCGTCTGCCCCACCCTCGCTATAACGGCAAAGGAGCAATACCTGCTTATGAGATGATAAAACACTCCATAAACATACATCGCGGATGTTTCGGCGGTTGCAGTTTCTGCACCATCTCGGCTCATCAGGGAAAATTCATCTCTTCACGTTCGGAGAAATCCATTTTCAAAGAGATCGAGCAGATAAAACGAATGGCAGACTTCAAAGGATACATCTCAGACATTGGCGGACCGTCGGCAAACATGTATAAGATGGGAGGAAAAGATTTGGCGTTGTGCAAAAAGTGCATACGCCCCTCATGTTTGCATCCGCGCCCCTGCCCCAATCTGAATAATTCTCACAAACCACTGATAGAGCTGTACAGAAAGATCAATGCCACCGCCGGATTGAAAAAAGCATTTATCGGCAGCGGCATAAGATATGACCTGTTTGACGAACGTTATGGCTTGGAGTATCTGCGTGACGTCATTGTAAATCACACCTCGGGACGTCTTAAAACCGCTCCCGAGCACACCGAGGACAATGTGTTGAAAATAATGAGAAAGCCTTCGTTCAAGCTTTTCGAGAAACTCAATGAAGACTTCAAGCACATCTGCAAACGAGAAGGCCTGAAATATCAGCTCATTCCCTATTTCATATCCTCTCATCCGGGATGTACGGAGGCTGATATGCAACGCTTGTCGCAGAAAGTCAACAGGCTTAATTTCCATTTGGAGCAGGTGCAGGATCTGACCCCCACCCCCATGACATTAAGCTCTGTTATGTTTTATACGGGCGAGAATCCCTATACGGGCGAGAAGTTATACGTGGCACGCAATCAGGATGAAAAACGCCGACAAAAGAGCTACTTTTTCAACAAACCCAAACGTTGATTTACGTTCAACGTAACCAATATATGAAAATTGAGAAATACACATTCTACAAACAAAATAAGAACGATACTATTTTCTGGGTGGACACCCCCGATACAATAGGGGCTTTTTTGTTTACATTCGACAAACAAAAGACATACAACTTATTCGCTGACTACCCGCAAAATCTAACACCCGAAGAAAAGGCTGTATTCGACAAAGAGAACCCCGATTGGGCGAATTTCTTCAAAAGCATATAACTAACAATGCCCCCTCTTACTATCTCCTCCTAAAAGGCGAGAGGGAAAAACCCTTTCATTCCCTACAATCAACAGATTATCAAAAAAAGACTGCACATCAGATTCTATTATCCATAATATTTTCCCATTGCTAGTTTTACAAAAGATCAAGCATTTATACTCATAAACTTTTATCGATAAATGTTAATAAATATTGCGAACATAATGTTGATGATTGTTAATAACTCCGGACAGAGTTGTGCATAAGACTCGTTTTTATGTTAATAATTACAATAGCTATGTTAATAGTTCTATGTGGATATAGGGAATTAATTTCTTAACTTTGGATTCGAAAAACAAACAGAAATATGGCAAAAAATTACGGCAACAAAAACGAATCAACATACGAAGAACTGACCGGCATAAACGGTACTATGCCCCCTCAGGCTCTCGACCTCGAAGAGGCCGTTCTCGGTGCACTCATGCTCGAAAAGGACAGCATAGTAACCACGCAGGAGTTCCTCTCACCAAGCGCATTCTACAAAGAGGCACACCAAATAATATATGCAGCCATCGAGGAACTTTCGGCCGACCTTAAACCGATAGACCTGATGACCGTAAGCGAGAAGCTGCGTCAGAAGAAACAACTGAAACTGATCGGCGGCGCCCAATACTTGGCAAGCCTTACACAAAAGGTGGCTTCTGCCTCCCACCTCGAATACCATGCATCCATCATCGCACAGAAACATGTGCAGCGAGAACTGATTCGAGCCTCTACCGACATACAACGTCGTTCGTATGACGAATCAACTGATGTTACCGAATTGATTGACTTTGCCGAAAGCGAGATTTTCAAAATCACGGAGAGCAACATCAAACGAGATGTCCAGACCGCCAAAAACGTATG
>JAGBHS010000084.1 GCA_017935385.1 Tidjanibacter sp. | reverse complement strand
GTGGTACGTTTCTATGATATGGTTTACCGTGCCGAGAACTGTTTTATGGTGGCAAGCGGTAAGATTTCGGACGAACATCGTGGCGTGTTGCGATCCATGGCGGCTCAATTCAGGTCGGCAGGCGGCGCGGCAACCCGTTTCTTCCCCGAGCCCAAGACCGAATATGAAAAATATGTGCCGTTTGAGGGAGCGGTGCAGACCTCTGTAAGGATAGGTAAGATGATGTTCCCGCGTCAACATCCAGATTTCATTGGGTTGCAGGTGGTGTCGTCGGTGCTGGGCGGTTATTTCGGCTCGCGTCTGATACAGAATTTGAGAGAGCGTCACGGTTATACCTATGGCGTTTACTCGGCAATGGTCAATTTTGACAAGGCGGGCTATTTCGCCATCGCCACCGAGGTGGGGCAGCAGTTCAAGGACGATGCCGTAAGGGAGATTTACACCGAGGTGGAGAGGCTGTGCAACGAGAAGGTGCCGCAACAGGAGTTGGATATAGTGAAGAATATCATTGTGGGTGAGATGATGAGGGTGTTGGACGGTCCGTTCGGAATGGCGGATGTGACGATGGAGAACGTGCAGAACGGATTTGACAACTCTTATATCGATTATACGGTGGGCAGGATTCGCAGCATGACTCCCGACAATGTACTTGATTTGGCACAGAAATATCTCGGCAGGGACGGTTTCGTGACCGTGCTGGTGGGGTAGGCGCGCAAAACGCAATAAAATCAAAAAGATCCTGATAACTATTAACGAACAAAAACTGACTGAAAATGAAGAGAAACATTGTTTTATCGATTCTGCTGATGGTGCTGACCTTGTCGGTGTCGGCACAATCACAGCGCAAAACAACGAATTTTGACAGCAACTGGCAATTCTCGCTGGGCGACATGAAGAATCCGGAACGTCCCACTTCGGGCGAGAAGGAGTGGCGCACACTCAATCTGCCGCACGATTGGAGCATTGAGGGCGAGAACAAAGAGGATGCTCCCGGTGGTGGCCGTGTTGGATATTTCCCGTCGGGTATCGGCTGGTACAAAAAGACGTTCAGCGTGCCTGCGTGGAGCAAGAACAAAAGGTACTCCATCGAGTTTGACGGAGTGTATATGAATAGCACGGTGTGGGTGAACGGAGTGAAATTGGGTGTCCGTCCCTATGGCTATGTGAGCTTCTCGTATGATCTGACACCCTATTTGAAGGCGTCGGGCAATACGATTTATGTGAGAGTGGATAACTCGCAACAACCCAACTCGCGTTGGTATACGGGTTCGGGCATCTATCGCCATGTGCGTCTGGTGGAGACCGCGCCGACCCATTTCGAGAAATGGAGTGTATTTAATTACACCCAGTCGGTGGCTGACGGAAAGGCTGTCGTGTGGGTTGAGGCAGGCGTGGAGAACGAGCTCAACAAGAGTGTCGGTGCAGTGGTGAAACACCAGATTGTGGATGCCGAGGGAGTGGTTGTTTCGGAGGTGGAGTCGGCGCAGACCCTGCTGGCTGCCGCGCAGAACAAGAAGTTCGAAACCAAGATGACGGTGGAGAACCCGAAATTGTGGTCTGTCGATTCGCCGAACCTCTATACGTTGCGTTCGGTGCTGACGGTTGACGGCAAGGAGGTTGACAGTGTTGAGGATGTGCTGGGTATCAGAACGATAGAGTATGACATTGACAAGGGCTTCTTGTTGAACGGCGAGAGAATCAAGATGTATGGCGTGAACCTGCATCACGATGCGGGCGGTCTGGGCGCTGCAGTTCCCGAGAGAGTGTGGGAACGTCGTCTGGAACTGCTCAAAGAGAGTGGATGTAATGCCATTCGTACGGCTCACAACCCTCCCGCACCCGAGTTCCTCGACTTGTGCGACCGCATGGGTTTCCTGGTGATGGATGAGGCATTTGATGAGTGGGCCGCGGGAAAGAATACATATTCTTATCAGATATATTTCCGCGAGTGGCACGAGCAGGATTTGCTGGCTATGGTGTTGCGCGACAGAAACCATCCGTCGGTGGTGATGTGGAGCATAGGTAACGAGGTCCCCGACCAGTCGTCGGCAGAGGGTCCCGAAATAGCTCGCAAACTCATCTCAATCTGCAAGGCAAACGATCCGACCCGTCTGGTGACGGCAGGTAACGACCGTATTGCGGCGCTGAACGGAGCTACTCCCGAGTATCTGGCTGCTTATGAGAACGAGATCGTGGGTTATAACTATCCTGACCGTTGGAGAGAACGTCGCGAATTGGTGTATGCCGTTGACAAGGCTGCCTTCCCGAATCGCAGAGTGGTTGCTACCGAGGCGTCAGGTCTGGGAGGTGCGCGTGACTATTCGCTTGGTATGGATCCCAATAAGGTTACGGCAAATTATGGCGGCAACCGACTGGTGGATGTGGAGCAGAGATGGAAATTCACCATGCTCTATGATTATGTTATCGGTGATTTTATGTGGACCGGTATAGATAACTATGGCGAGTCTTCGTGGCCTTCGCGAATCCATTCGGCCGGTTATCTCGACAACTGCGGTTTCAAGAAAGACGGTTTCTATTTCTTCAAGAGTTTGTGGACCGATGTTCCCACGCTGCATATCTTCCCGCACTGGAATTGGAAAGGTCGCGAGGGACAGGTACTGCCCGTTATTTGCTACACCAACTGCGAGAGTGTGGAACTTTTCGTGAACGGCAAATCGTATGGCAAGAAGTCGTTGGAGTTCCCGCGCAAGGGTGTTGAGCTCGGCTGGAACCGTTATGGCGAGGGTAAAGTGTTTACCTCTACGGCCGATCTGCATCTGTCGTGGGATGTGGTATATGAGCCGGGCGAGATTGTAGCCGTGGGTGTTAAGGACGGTAAGGAGTTTGTTCATCGCATTGTGACTACGGGAGAGCCGGCAAGCATTCGTCTGAGTGTTGATCGCGATGTTATCGGTGCTGTGCCTTCGGATGTGGCTCATGTGACTGTCGAGGTGTTGGATAAAGATGGAAATGTTGTTCCTACGGCCGATAATTTGATTAAATTTGCAGTCGAAGGCGCCAATATTATCGGTGTGGAGAACGGAAACGGTCGCGATTTGGAATCGTGCAAAATTCCTGAACGTAAGGCATATGCGGGATTGTGTATGGCGATTGTGCAGGCCGACAAGGCGGGCGACATTAAGTTTACTGCCACTTCGGAGGGCTTGCAGGGAGCCGAAATTTCGTTCCGAGCCGAGTAGATAGGCCGGCGTAAGGAAGGTTAGTGAAGAAAAATATTGAAAAAAATTTATGAAAGAGTGTACTTTGCCGACATGGTTGAAATATGTCGGAGTGGATGACAAGGAGATAGATCTGTTTGAGGGGCAATACAATGTGCCGCAGGGAATATCTTATAACTCGTATGTTTTGAGTGACGAAAAGGTTGTGGTGTTCGATACGGTGGACCGCAACAAGGGTGATGAGTGGTTTGCGCGGTTGGATGCCGCCTTGGAGGGACGAGAACCCGACTATCTGGTGGTGTCGCATCTGGAGCCCGACCACTCGGCCAACATCGCCACATTTGCAGAGAAGTATCCGCAGACCGTTCTGGTGGGTACGGCCAAGGCGTTTGCGATGATGACGGGCTTTTTCGGAAGCGATTATGCGGAACGTCGTCTGGTGGTCAAGGAGGGCGATGAACTGGCGGTAGGCAGCCACACGTTGCGTTTCTTTACGGCTCCGATGGTGCATTGGCCCGAGGTGATGGTGACGTATGAGGTGTCGGAGGGAGTGTTGTTCTCGGCCGATGCTTTCGGTACGTTCGGGGCTTCGGACAGTTGGACTGACGACTGGGGGGCAGAGGCTCGCAGATATTATATCAATATTTGTGGCAAGTATGGAGGTCCGGTTCAGGCGCTGTTGAATAAGGTGGCGGGGCTGGACGTCAGGATGATATGTCCGTTGCATGGTCCGGTGTTGTGCGAGAATCTTGGCTATTATGTCGAGAAATATCTGACGTGGAGTGGCTATAAACCCGAAGAGGAAGGTGTGTTGGTGGCCTATGCATCGATATATGGCAATACGGCTGCGGCAGCCGAACGTATGGCAGAACTGCTGCGAGAGAGTGGTGTGGAGTGTGTTGAGGTGAGAGATTTGGCGCGTTGCGATATGTCGGAGGCCGTTGGACAGGCATTCCGTTTCGGCAGGGCTGTGCTGGCAGCAGCGTCTTATGATGCGGGAGTATTCACTCCGATGCACGATTTTCTGCAACATCTCAAAGTGAAGACGTGGCGTCGTCGTAAGGTGGCACTGATGGAGAACGGCTCGTGGGCTCCGTCTGCAGCAAAGGCCATGGCGACGGTGCTGGGCGAGATGCAGGAGATGACGATCTGTGAGCAGAAGGTCTCTATTAAATCGGTGATGACGGCCGAGAATGTGGAACAGATGAAGGCTCTTGCGGCCGAGTTGATGGCGTAAGGGGCTTTTCGGAGCTGATAAATAAGAACGGGCGCGGAATTGTTCCGCGCCCGTTTTGGTTTGGAGAATGTCAGATGTTGTCGGTGATGGAGAATTTGCGTCCTTCCATCTTTTTGCTCAGGTGGCGGAACAACCATATGTAGGCGGGTACGAGGAACAGGTCGCCTGAGAGCCATGCCGCAGGGTCGCCGAAACACACTGCCGCAAAACCTACCGTGGGGATAACCCACAGACTCAGACAAACCCTGGTGATCATCTCGCAAACACCCGACATGATGGCCATCTTGCTGTAACCCAAGCCCTGAATGCTGTATCGGAAGATGCACAGCACGCCCAAGAATACTTGCAGACTGCCCGAGGTGGAGAGGAATTGGTATGTCTTGTTGATGATGTCATGTTCGGTGGGCTCGACGAACAACAGTGCGAACTGGCGTGAGAACAGGTTCAAAACCAGGCACGTAAACACGGCATACATCAACATCATCTTTACCGAGGCCTTTACGCCACTCTGCACTCTGTCCATGCGTGCCGCACCCAGATTCTGACCGCAATAGGTGGCCAAAGCTACACCCAGCATCTCGAACGGGCAGATGAAGAACATCTTGATGCGGTTGGCTGCCGTGAATGCCGCCACACAAGCCGTTCCGAGGGCATTGTTGGCACTCTGCAACATTATGGAACCTATGGCGGTGATGCTGAATTGCAGTCCCATTGGTACGCCCATGTTGAGCAGAATGCGGATGTAGCGCATGTCGAAACGGCGTTCCTCGTCACTCATTTTCAGAATGGGGAAGCGTTTGTACATGTGGCGCAGGCAGAGAACTGCCGAGATGGCTTGCGATACGAGTGTGGCAAGTGCTGCACCGCCCGTGCCGAGATTGAGGCCGAGTATGAACACCACATCAAGAATGATGTTCAGTACTGCCGCCAACATGAGGTACATGAACGGGGTCTTGCTGTCGCCCAACGAACGGATTATACTGGCCAAAACGTTGTAACCGAACGTGAACGGTATACCAAGGAAGGTGATGAGCAGGTAGTCGTAGGCGCCGTCAATCACATCGGCCGGAGTGTTCATCGCCTCCAAAATGTCGCGACAGAATATGGCTGTCACCGTGGTGAAAACCACCGCTATGATGCCCGACAGATAGAACGTGTTGGCTACGCAACGACGCAGGCCGCTGTAATCTTTCGCACCGAAACATTGTGCCACCGGTATTCCGAATCCGCCTGCACAACCGTTGCAGAATCCCAAGATGAGAAACATCACCGAAGTGCTTGCGCCCACCGCCGCAAGTGCCGTCACTCCCAGCGACTGACCCACGATCATGGCGTCAACCAGATTGTAGAGTTGTTGCAGCAGGTTGCCCAACATCACCGGTATAAAAAAACGGAAAATAACCTTCATCGGCGAGCCGACAGTCATATCTTGTGTCATACCTTTTTATCCCCTCCTAACCTAAACCAATAAAAAACGTCGCAAAGATAATTCGTTTGTTCCGTTTTTGTTCTCTTTTCGCTCTCTTTCGGGTTTCGCACCCTTTCGGACAATGGTGTTCAAACATACATCCGAATACAAAAAAAGAGGTACTCCTATGCGGAATACCTCTTCGTCATTATATTGAATGAAAAAATTATTTCATACCAACCTCTGTCTCGTGCATGTCGGGCATGGGTTTCTGATATGCGCCCGAAACGAGTTTGTCACGGCATGACTCAAATGCGTTGAGAGTGTACTCTACGTCTTTGAGAGTGTGAGATGCCGTAGGAATGATACGGAGGATAATCTCACCCTTAGGAATAACGGGATAAACAACCACCGAGCAGAACAAGTTGAAGTTCTCGCGCAGGTCTACAACCAGGTTGGTTGCCTCCTCTACGCCACCCTTCATGTAAACGGGAGTTACGGGTGACAAAGTTCCGCCAATGTCGAATCCTCTCTCGCGCAGACCCTTCTGCAATGCGTTGGTGATGGTCCACAACTGATCTTTGTACTCGGGGTGGGTTCTGATGAGGTCCAGACGTTTCAACGCACCGATAACCATGGGCATCGGCAAACTCTTTGCGTACTGCTGTGAACGCATGTTGTAACGGAAATAGTCAATCAGATATTTGTCTCCTGCCACGAATGCTCCGATACCGGCCATAGCCTTTGCGAAGGTGTTGAACAGAACATCAATCTTATCCATGCAATTGAAATGCTCGCCGGTACCGCGACCGGTTGCACCCATAGTTCCGAATCCGTGAGCATCGTCTACCAACAGACAGAAATTGAACTCGTCTTTCAATGCGGTAATCTCGTCAAGTTTGCCGAGGTCACCCTTCATGCCGAACACACCCTCGGTGATAACCAAGATACCGCCACCGGTGGTTTTGGCCAATTCGGTTGCGCGGGTGAGCTGGATGCGCAGGTTGTCCATATCGTTGTGGGGGTAAACGAAACGTTTGCCGGTGTGCATTCTCAAACCGTCGATGATACAAGCATGAGCCTCTGAATCATAAACAACAACATCGCGACGTGACAACAGACAGTCAATAATAGAGATCTGGCCCTGATAACCGAAGTTGAGCAGGAAGGCGTCCTCTTTACCAACGAACTCTGCCAACTCAATCTCCAACTGCTCGTGATATTTGGTTTGACCACTCATCATACGGGCACCCATGGGAGCTGCCATACCGAACTCTGCGGCACCGTCGAGGTCGGCTTTACGCACCTCGGGGTGGTTTGCCAAACCCAAGTAGTTGTTCAAACTCCAATTGAGCACCTCTTTGCCACGGAACTTCATGTACGGACCGATTTCACCTTCGAGTTTCGGGAATGCGAAATAGCCGTGAGCATATTTCATATACTGGCCGATGGGGCCTCCTGAGTTTTGTTTGATTCTGTCTAAAATTTCCATAATTTTCAGAGTAAATTTTGTGTTTATTTTTGTTTGAGTTTTCTGTTCAGAAGATTTACATTTCACAAATGTACTCAATATTAGTTTTTATTGGCAGTTTTTTGTGAATTTTATTTCAAAAAATAGGTATAAATACCTATCGGAGAGGACTGACTTCGACTCCTGCCCGAAAGAAAAACACTTTAAATTATAATATAATTTTTTTCTATTCGTTAAAAATGTATAACTTTGCGCGTTGTTGTCACATTACGCGTAGACAAAAACATATTTCCGATTTATGAAAAACACTTTTGTTACATTATTTCTCATTGTAGCGTCGTTGGTGGCAATGGTTGGTTGCAGCGACTATAACAAAGTCCTCAAAAGCACCGACTATCGTCAGGCTTATCTGATGGGCGTGGATTATTTCAATAAGGGCAAGTACGAGAAGGCTCTTTCGCTTTTCGATCATGTCCAGCCTGCCATGGTGGGTACGTTGGGCGAGGATTCACTCAGCTACTATATGGCTACGAGCTATTATAAGATGGGCGATTTCACTACGAGCAGCGACTTGTTCGATTCGTTCCGTCGTCGTTTCGGCCGTAGCGCATTCTTGGAGGATGTGGAGTATATGTATGCAATGGGTTACTATTTCGCATCGCCCGATCCGCAGTGGGACCAGACACCGACCCGCATGGGTATTGCTGCCATCACGGAGTATCTGGCACATTATCCCGAGAGTGTGAAACGCGACTTGTGTCTGGAAAGAATCAATGAGTTGCAGTACAAATTGTATGAGAAATCGTTCCAAAATGCAAGAACATATTTCAAGATAGAGAACTACCGTTCGGCAATCGTGGCAATCAAGAATGCACTGAATGAGTATCCCGAAACACCGTTCAGGGAGGAACTGCTCTATTTGAATACGGTGGCAAGCTACAAACTGGCAAGCAACTCTATCGCCAGCATGCAGACCGACCGCTATTTGAGTATGTTGGATCACTACTACAACCTTATCTCGGAGTTTCCCTATACGGAGCACCGCAAAGAGGTTGATAAAATGCAGGCCGAGGCCAAAGAGTACCTCGAATCTCGCGACATAGATACAGATGAAACAGAGTTAAATAAAGAAAATGATGCAGATTAAGAAGAACAATGTGCCTAACAACACAATCACTCGTAAATTGACCGACATCGATGCTCCGACCGGTAACCTTTATGAGTCAGTGGTTGTTATTTCAAAAAGAGCCAACCAGATTTCAACCAGTATCAAACAGGAGTTGAACAAGAAATTGGCCGACTTTTCCAGCACTACCGATGCGTTGGAGGAGACATTCGAGAATCGTGAGCAGATCGAAATCTCGAAATATTACGAGCGCTTGCCGAAGCCCGTTATCATTGCAACGGAGGAGTTCCTGAACGACGAACTCTATTTCCGCATACCCGAGAAGGCGGACAAGGCATAAACCAGCACACATAAACGATTGATTATTATGTTGCAGGGTAAAAAAATATTACTCGGTGTCACGGGAAGTATAGCAGCTTACAAGGCTGCTATACTTGTCAGAGCACTTGTCAAACGAGGAGCGGAGGTGAAGGTGATAATGACCGAGACGGCCAAACAGTTCATCACTCCGCTGACGTTGGCTACACTTTCGAAGAACCCGATTTATGTGGAGTTTTTCAATCCCGAGAACGGCGAGTGGAACAGTCATATCTCGTTGGGAGAGTGGGCTGACCTGTACTTGATTGCTCCCGCTACGGCCAATACGATGGCAAAGGCGGCTTATGGTGTGGCAGACAATCTGTTGCTGACCACCTATTTGTCGGTACGCTGTCCGGTGGCGATGGCTCCGGCAATGGATGTGGATATGTATAACCACCCGACCACGCAGGAGAATATGAAGAAACTGCTTGGTTTGGGTGTCCTTTTTATTGAGCCCGAAGAGGGTGAGTTGGCCAGCGGACTCTACGGCAAAGGTCGTATGGCAGAAGCGGAGGATATTGCGGAGCAGTTGGAGCAATATTTTGCCGACCGTCAGAAGAAGGCCGAGGGAGGCGATGAGCTGTCGGGTCGAAAGGTGTTGGTGACGGCAGGAGCTACGATGGAAGCGATAGATCCGGTGAGATATATCACGAACCGTTCGACGGGCAAGATGGGCTATGCGATAGCCGAGGCGTTGTTGTCGCGTGGTGCCGAGGTGGTGCTGGTGAGTGGCCGCACTACGATTGAGGCGCCGAAAGGTGCAGAACTGGTGGCGGTTGAATCGGCGCAGGAGATGTACGAGGCGGTGATGGCGCGTTTTGAGGAGTGTGACGGTGCGGTGATGTGTGCCGCGGTGGCCGATTATACCCCCGAGAGTGTCAGCGACGTGAAGATAAAGAAAAAGGACGATGCGGAGGGGTTGACACTGAGACTGAAACGCACGCACGATATTGCAGCCGAACTGGGCCGTATCAAGGGCGAACGTGTGTTGGTTGGTTTTGCACTCGAAACCGATAACGAACAGGTGAATGCCGAGGCCAAACTTGCCAAGAAGAATTTTGATTTCATTGTGCTCAATTCGCTGAAAGACAAGGGAGCAGGTTTTGCAGGCGACACCAATAAGATTACAATTATCAGCGCCGAAGGTAGCGAGGCGTATCCGTTGGAGAGCAAGCATGCTGCGGCGGTGAGGATTGTGGATGCCATGGCAAAGAGAATGAAATAGGATATAAATTATGAATAAAGGTTGTTCGGGTTGCTTTTTGATATTGATGGGATTTATTCTGGGCGTTTTGGCAGTTGTCATGGTCCTGTCGGTTGTTTCTACGGTTAGTGATGAAGAATCGGTAGCGGAGGAAACTGCTGTTGAGGTTATTCAAGTACCGAAAGCAGTTCAGGAGCCAATCGCCGTAACACAGCCCCAAGCGAGTGAGCCTACGAAATCGGTATCAAAGAAGGTGAAGGAACGCGAGAAACCGAAAGCACAGGAGAACGAGGTTGAGATAGTAAAGGTCAATCCTCTGGAACAACCGGAAGGTGCTTTGGCTACGGGTGCGGGATTAAAAGAGGATCCTGTCGTGGAACCTGCGAAGGCGAAGCCCGCTGTTCAGGCCGAGAGTAACACAACATCGGAGCCCCGTCAAGGTGGTTTTAATGTCAAAAGACGTGATGGTAAGAACGTTACACTCTATTTGGGAATGTCAAAGGCGGAGATTATAGGTCTGCTTGGAGAACCCGAATCGTTCAGAACAATGAGTTATGTTAACGGCGAGGAGTTGGACTATATCACAGGGAACAACAAGTATTCGGGTTATGTTTCAGACCTGACACTAAGTCTTAAAAATGGCAAGCTGACTGATATCACCAAACACTGACAAATTGTAATACATCAATAGAACTACTATAATAAAGCAGAAAGATATGGGTGGATGTTTGAGAATCTTGATCGGATATGTTCTGGGTATACTGACGGCAATATTTGTGTTGCCCAATATTGTTAATATGCCGGGAAACGAGGAGGCAGAAGAGAGTGTGAAGCCGCGCAGTGAGTACAATATAAAAACACGTCAGGGTAAAACGGTGACTTTATATATGGGTATGCCGAAGGATTCGGTCATCATGTTGTTGGGTGAGCCGCAGTCGTTCAGTGCGTCTGGACATTCGGATTATGAGTATTTGGAATATATGACAGGAACGAACAGATCCTACTCTTCCATACCGGACTTGAATCTGACTTTCGAGAGTGGTCGCTTGTCAAATATCAGAAAAGATTGATGATACCCCACCTATCACTACAAAAAGCTACGGAGAGGTAACGAGAAGGAGTTGATTGGCACCAACATACTAACAAGTGAACAAAAATGTTAAAAAGACTTTCGGTTGAGAACTATGCGTTGATCGAGTCGCTGGATATGCAACTCGATGACCACCTGAACATTATTACGGGCCAGACCGGTGCGGGTAAATCAATACTGCTCGGCGCACTGGGACTGGTGTTGGGTAATCGTGCCGATGTGGCCGCACTGTTGGATCAGGGCAGGAACTGTGTGGTGGAAGGCGAGTTTGATGTCGAGGGGTACGGTCTGGAAGGATTCTTTGAGGAGAACGATCTCGATTACGACGATGCGGTGGTGGTGAGAAGAGTCATTACGCCGGCCGGTAAGAGCAGGGCGTATGTGAATGATCTGCCTATTTCGTTGGCGGTACTCAAGGAGTTGAGTGGTAGACTTATAGATATTCATTCGCAACACCAGAGTCTGTTGGTGTCGG
Source organism: Tidjanibacter sp. (assembly GCA_017935385.1). GTDB lineage: Bacteria > Bacteroidota > Bacteroidia > Bacteroidales > Rikenellaceae > Tidjanibacter. The sequence continues at coordinate 23,398 of JAGBHS010000084.1, read as the reverse complement.
ATGCGGCATTCCGCATGAGAATGGTGGATGGAGTGGCCGAGAACGGCGCTATACGAGCCAAATATGATGCGCTTTACGGTGAGTGGCGAACGGCCGAAAGAGAGTTGGCAAAGGCGCGTGAAGAGGCGGAACAGAGCCGTAAGGATGAGGAGTATGTTCGTTATCAGTATGAGCAGTTGGCAACGATGAACCTTCGCGAGGGTGAGTTGGAAGAGCTGGAAGCGGAGCAGAAAGAGTTGGCCAATGTGGAACGCATACAGGAGGCGCTGGGAGGCTCGTTGGAGTCTTTGAATGCCGATGAAGGCGGTGTGGTAAGCGCGTTGAAAAATGTGGTTAATGCGTTGGCTGACGTGGAGGATGTGTATGCTCCTTCGGCCGAACTTGCACGCAGAACGGAGAGTGCTTACATAGAACTGAAAGATATTGCGGCCGAACTTGCCGATGCGCTTGAACGTATTGATGCCAACCCACAGCGATTGGCAACGGTGGAGGCCCGTATGGATACATTGTATTCTCTTATTCAGAAACATAGGGTGGCTGACGAGAGAGAGTTGATTGAGTTGCGTGACGACTATGGCCGTCGCCTGCAACTGATAACCGACAGCGGAGAACATATTGCAACATTGGAACGTCGGGCGAAGGAGTGCCAGGAGAAGGCGTCGGAGAGTGCGAAAGTGCTGACCGAGAGTCGAAAAAAGGCAGGCGAGAAGTTGCAGAAGGGCGTCATGAAGATGTTGGGACGATTGGGTATGGAGAGTGCTCGATTTGTGTGTGAGATTGCCGCAACGGACGGACTCACAGCTTCGGGTGCCGATGAGATCTGTTTCATGTTTGCTTCGGGTTCTGATGCGGCGTTAAGACCGTTGGAGAAGGTGGCTTCGGGCGGTGAGATTTCGCGTGTGATGTTGTGTCTGAAAGCGCTGGTGGCCAAGAGTGCCAAATTGCCCACTATCGTCTTTGACGAGATAGATACGGGTGTGTCGGGACGCATTGCCGATGTTACGGGCGAGATTATTGCCGATTTGTCGGAGTCGATGCAGGTGCTCAATATTACCCATCTGCCTCAGGTGGCCTCGAAGGGCGATACTCACTTCCTTGTCTATAAGGATAGTCGCACCCACATACGCAAACTTACACCGCAGGAGCGAGTGGAAGAGATTGCCAATATGTTGAGTGGTAGCAGTGTGACTGATGCTGCGCGCCAGCAGGCACGCTTGTTACTGGGTGTGGAGCAGTAGAGTGGTGGAGTCGTGGGGGCATGGAGTCGCTCCCTTTATCGCATTATCCAATATAGGGATGGGGAAAAAGAATAAAAAAGCCCGCAACAAACGTTGCGGGCTTTTTGGTTATTTGTTCACAAGATTACTTTCTGTAACGAGCAATGATGTCAAGAGCATCTTTGCATATCTTGGTGATTTCGCCCCAGTTGCCGGCAGCCATAGCCTCTTTGGGGAAGAGTTTAGAACCCATACCCACTACGGTAACACCATTCTTAAACCAAGCCGAAAGGTTCTCCTCCGACGGCTCAACAGCACCGGTTGCCATAATCATTGTCCAAGGCATGGGAGCCAATACGTTCTTCACGAATGAAGGACCACCTACATTGCCTGCGGGGAAGATTTTGCACAAGTCGCAGCCTGCCTCCTGTGCGTTGCCGATCTCGTTAACCGAACCACAACCCGGAGTGTAGGGGATCAAACGACGGTTGCAGGTCTTTGCCACCTCTGCATTGAACAGCGGACCTACTACGAAGTTGGCACCCAACTGGATGTACAACGATGCGGTTCCTGCATCAACAATAGAACCAACACCCATCACCATCTCGGGGCACTCTTTGGCTGCCCATTTGTTCAACTCGCAGAAGATTTCGTGTGCGAAATCGCCACGGTTGGTGAACTCAAATGCGCGAACACCACCCTCATAGCATGCTTTGAGTACGTTTTTGCAAACTTCAATGTCTTTATTGTAGAATACGGGTACCATGCCGGTTGCTTTCATTGCGGCCAATACCTCCATTTTTGAAAATCTTGCCATTTTTCTTCGTTTTTTACAGTTTCTTTTTTCTACTCGGACTTCTGTCCGAACATCATGTCTGAATAAAAATTATCTTGATACACGACCACTGCCGTCACCCTTCATCAGGTTCTCCACCTCGGCTACGGTAACCATGTTGTAGTCGCCATAGATGGTGTGTTTCAGGCACGATGCCGCTACTGCAAAGTCGAGTGCTTTCTGATCATCGCCCGTGTAGTTCAACAAACCGTAGATAAGGCCACCCATGAATGAGTCTCCACCACCTACACGGTCAACAATGTGAGTGATGTCGTAACGTTTCGAAATCTTCAACGAACCCTCGCTGTACAATACACCGCCCCATGTGTTGTGGTTGGCGTTGATTGAGCCACGCAAAGTGATGATAACCTTCTTTGCTCTCGGGAATTTCTGCATCAACTGGGTGCAAACACTCTCGAACTCGGCAGAATTAACCTCTCCTTTGGTTGCGGTTACATCGAAGCCTTCGGGTTTGATGCCGAATACCTTCTCTGCATCCTCCTCGTTACCGAGGATAACGTCGCAGCACTCAACCAATGCGGGCATAACCTCGCTTGCGGTTTTACCATATTTCCAGAGGTTCTTGCGGTAGTTAAGGTCGCAAGATACCGTTACGCCCATCTTGTTGGCAACCTTCAATGCCTCCAAACATGCGTCGGCTGCACCCTGGCTGATGGCGGGGGTAATACCTGTCCAATGGAACCAATCGGCACCTTCGAACACCTCTTCCCAATTGATCATGCCGGGTTTGATCTCTGCGATGGCCGAGTTGGCGCGGTCGTAAACAACCTTACTTGCACGTGCTACAGCACCGGTCTCCAAGAAATAAATACCGATACGATCGCCACCGGTCACGATATGGTCGGTATTAACGCCATATTTGTGCAGGTCCATGATGCAACTTTTAGCTATGTCGTTATTCGGCAGACGGGTTACGAACTCTGCGTTCATGCCGTAGTTTGCCAACGATACAGCCACGTTTGCCTCACCGCCACCGAAAGTTGCGGTAAACTCTTTCGCCTGTGTAAATCTCTGATAATCGGGGGTAGCCAATCTGAGCATCACCTCACCGAAGGTTACGATTTTTCCCATTTCTTTTTCTCTTTGTGATGTTAATATAATATTTGTTTTCAGTTTGTTTTATTTTGTGCGGAGCCACATTCCGACTCCGTCGTTTCTGTCAATTTTGGTTGCTCTCCGCCACCGTTTTTTTCTGTGGTTCGAGTGCTGTTTGTGGTGGTTGTGCCACCTTGCGGGATACTCCCGTATATATTAATATAGGTATAAAAAGAGATAATGCAGTCTGTGTTTTCGACCTACCGCATTATCTCTTTTCGATTATGCGTTATTAGTCAACAATAACTTTTTTGTACTTGGGTACCAAGCTCTTCATGATGCTCCATGCGATCAGATAAGCAACACCGCAGAAGCAGAACATGATGAAGTAACCACCCTGTTTGCCCTCGAAACCGAGGAAGTTGAATGCGCTACCCAAAGCAGCGGTCTTGTCGAACAACATACCGGCACCCTTCTGAATGAAGAACGAACCGATACCACCTGCCATACCGCCGATACCGGTGATGGTTGCAATGGCGCTCTTGGGGAACATGTCACCAATGGTTGAGAACAAGTTAGCTGACCATGCCTGATGTCCGGCACCTGCGATACCGATGAAGATTGCGGGCCACCATGCCGAGTGAACACCCATAGGCTGTGCGAACAACGCGAACAAGGGGAAGAACGCAAACATCAACATTGCCAACATACGACCCTGATAGGGGTTCATTCCTTTCTTGTCGACAAATATCTTAGGCAGATAACCTCCGTAGATAGATACAACGGTTACGATTGCGTACAGAGTGATGATAAGGATCATACCCATACCCGACGAAGATTTGTAACCGAACTGATCTGAGAAGTATGCGGGAGCCCAGAACAAGAAGAACCACCATACACCGTCGGTGAAGAACTTACCGGTGATGAAAGACCAGGTCTGTTTGAAGGTGAAGCATTTCCAGAGAGAGATAGGTTTCTCCTGAGACTCTTTTACGTCTTCTACCTTTGCCTCCTCTGCATCGTCCTGGTGGATGTACTCCAACTCAGCTGCATTAACGAATTTAGATTTTTCGGGCTTGTTGTACATGAATACCCAGAAGGCCATCCAGATGAAGCCCAATCCTCCGATGATGATGAAAGCCATCTCCCAGCCGCCACCAACGCCTTTATCCTTGAAGTACTGAGCCAACAGCGGAATAGTTGCGGGTGCGATGAGGGCACCGATTGATGCACCTGCGTTGAAGATTGAGGTTGCGAAAGCGCGGTCCTTTTTGGGGAAGTACTCTGCGGTTGCCTTGATGGCTGCGGGGAAGTTTCCTGCCTCACCAAGTGCCAACACGCATCGTGCTGCGATAAAGAGCCATACGCTGGTGGTTGCCACCAACAGGGCAGCAGCTGATCCTGCCTGTACGCTGGTCATTGCCTCTACCGACTCAAAGCCGGTCATGTGCATTGTAGCCCATCCGCAGGCTGCGTGCAAACATGCACCAAACGACCATACGCCGATTGCCCACAAGAAACCTTTCTTGGTTCCCATCCAGTCTACGAATTTACCTGCAAACAGCATGCAGACTGCGTAGAACAGAGAGAAAATAGCTGTGATTGTACCATAATCGCCATCGGTCCAGTGGAACTCAGGGGCGATGAAGTCCTTCCACGTCAGTGAAAGCACCTGACGGTCCAGATAGTTGACCGTTGTTGCAAAGAACAACATCGCACAGATTACCCAGCGATAATTGGTCATTTTGTTTTGATTGTTTCCCATGTCTGAATTTTTGTTTATTAATATTAAAGGTTTGTAAGTTTCGTGTGATTAGAAATTGAAGAATTTCTTCGCATTCTTGTAGCTGATACCCTCCACCATCTCACCGATGAAGTCAATCTCGCTGGCGGGCAACAGACCTTGTTCGATATCGTTACCGAGCAGGTTGCACAATGTTCTGCGGAAGTACTCGTGACGAGGATAGCTCAAGAAACTGCGGCTGTCGGTGAGCATACCAACGAAGCGGCTCAACAGACCCAATACCGACAATGCGTTCATTTGTTTCTCCATACCGTCCTTCTGATCCAGGAACCACCAGCCCGAACCGAACTGAATCTTACCTGCTACGCTGCCGTCCTGGAAGTTACCCAACATTGTGGCAACCACCTCGTTGTCGCGCGGATTGAGGTTGTAGATAATGGTTTTGGTCAGTTTGTCCTGTGATGCGAGCATGTTGAGGAACTTCGACATGTTTTTCGCTACGGTGAAGTCACCGATCGAGTCGAAACCTGTGTCGGGACCCAATTTTGCAAACATACGGCTGTTGTTGTCGCGGATTGCGCCATAGTGGAACTGCTGTGTCCAGCCGGTTTCCCAGTCCATGATTGCGAACTCAACCATCATTGCGGTCTTGTACTTCTTGATCTCCTCCATTGACAACTGGGTGCCACCGTATACTTTCTTGAAGATAGCATCGATTTCACTCTGAGTGTAGTCCTCTGCGTAGAACTCCTCGATTCCGTGGTCGGAGAGGCGGCAACCGATCTGCTCAAAGAATTTGTGACGAACTTTGAGTGCGTCGATAACGTCTGCGAACTGATTGATAGCCACGCCCGACACCTCACTCAGTTTGTCGATATAGGCCTTGAAGTTGGCGGGAACTTCCACTGCCATCGCCTTGTCGGGACGCCATGTGGGCAGAACCTTCACGCCGAAATTGTCCTCGGCGCATTTGATGTGGTGCTCCAACGAATCTACGGGATCATCGGTGGTGCAGACGGTCTCCACGTTGTAGTGTTTCATCAGACCTCTTGCCGAATACTCGGGAGTCTGCAACAGTGCCGTACAGTGATCATAGATCTCCTTTGCGGTTGAGGGGTTGAGCAATTTGGTTACGCCGAAAGCGGTTTTCAATTCGAGGTGGGTCCAGTGATAGAGGGGGTTTCTCATGGTGTAGGGAACCGTCTCTGCCCATTTCTCAAATTTCTCCCAATCGGTAGTGTCCTTACCGGTACAATAGCGTTCGTCGATACCGTTGGTTCTCATTGCACGCCATTTGTAGTGGTCACCCTCCAGCCAGATTTTCGACAAGTTGTCGAACTTGTGGTCCGAAGCAACATATTCGGGAATCAGGTGGCAGTGATAGTCTATGATAGGCATTTTTGCTGCGTGTTCGTGGTAGAGTTGCTCTGCCCACTTGGTCTGCAACAAAAAGTTATCGTCATTAAACTGTTTCATTTCAGATTTTTGTTTTAGCTTTTCTATTCTATAATTACTTGATAACTACTTCCAGCGGATTGGCAATTGCCTCTGCTTTGTCGGCAACCATTTCTGCCCATACCTCGGCCGAAGGAACGTTACCTTGGCTCCAACCTGCGCCCAATACATACTGGAACTCGGCTGTATCCCCGGTGCAACCCTCTGCTGCTTCGCCTACGATGAGTGCATGACCCTTATCGCCGTTCTCGATAACCTCGCCACCTGCGGGAACGATCATTGCCAATGCAATGTCACCGTCGCGCTCGGGATCGCTTGAATCAGATGCAGCCTCATACATTGCATACCAATTCTCGCCCTGTGCAAAGTTCTTCACGTTGTGACGGATGGTTCCTGCTGCAACGCCCAGACCCTGACCGTTCTTGCTGAAAACGTCTTTTACGGTGCAGAAGTTTGAGTTCGCCTCAATGGTGTAAACTTTTGTGAGTGAAATCTCCTCGCCGCCAATGTTGTAGGGGAGGTAGGTAAGTGCGAACATCTTAACCAACGGACCGTTTGCCAAATCGGTATAGGTCTGCCAGTTGTGCTCGGGATAAACCAATGCGCCATCCACGTAGGGAACCGATGCTCCGCCACCGAGGGTTACGCCCACTTTGTAGCAATCCAGGCCGTCACCATGGTTGTGGTGATACCAGTTAGCCTCTTTCTGCTCGTTGGCAACCCACTCGTTGATTACGAGTTTGTCGCTGCACTTAACCCATACGTCGATACCCGGAGATACCATCTCAACCTCCAATGCCTTTCCGTAAGAACGGAATGCGATTACGTTGTTCTCCCATGAGTAGTCGTCTTTGCGCTCGGGAACGTAACGACCGAACACCTTCTGCTCATACTCTGCCGGAGTGCCTGCCTCGATAGAGAACTCTGCACTGCCGTTTGCGGCAACTGTCGGCTGGAACAGAATCAACTGGGGTTCATCACCGTTGAAGAAAACCTGTGAAGTGATCTCCTCGCCGGCTGCATTGTATACCACCACATTCTCTGCGGTTATTGCGGGCAATTTTGCTGCTACCTCGTCAAAATTAACAGCCACCACCTCGGTGCGTTCCTGATCGATGGGGTTGTTTACGCTTACCTTTACGGCCTGCTCTTTACCGCAACTTGCGAGCATCATTGCTGCGGCAACGGCTATGTAAATAAGTTTTTTCATCTCTGTTTTCTCTCTCTTTTTTTTGAAATAACTTCCGAACAAAAGGGCATGCCTGTCCCCATTGTCCGGAAGTTGATTTGTCTGATTATCTCAAATCGGGTGTTGCACACCAGTCCATATCATCGTAGTCGTCGTTCTCGCCGCACATACCCCAAATGAAGGTGTAGTTGCTGGTTGCGCAAGCAGAGTGGATACTCCACTGCGGAGAGATTACTGCCTGATGGTTCTGCATCCAGATGTGGCGAGTCTCCTGCGGCTGACCCATGAAGTGGCATACTGCCTGTCCTTCGGGAACGTCGAAATAGAAATAAACCTCCATACGACGATCGTGGGTGTGAGCCGGCATGGTGTTCCAAGTGCTGCCGGGTTTCAGCTGGGTAAGACCCATCTGCAACTGGCAAGTCTGAACAACCTCTTTAACGATAAGACGGTTGATGGTACGGTCGTTGCTGCCTTCCATTGAGCCGGCGTGCATTACAACTGCATCCTTCAATGATACCATCTTGTCGGGATAAGCGCACTGTGCGGGGCAAGAGTTGAAGTAGAAATATGCGGGAGCCTCTTTGTCGATGCTCTTGAAAGAGATTTTCTTGTTACCTCTACCTACATACAAAGCCTCGGTCTTTGCCAATCTGTACTCTTTGTCGTCAACCTTAACGATACCGTCACCACCTACGTTGATGATACCCAACTCGCGGCGCTGGGTGAAGTACTCCGAACGGATCTCTGCCGGAGGAGTAAGAGTCAGCTCCTCGTTTACGGGGACTGCACCTCCTGCTACGATGCGATCGAACATCGAGTAGGTCATGTTGATTTCGTCAGCCACCATAAGGTTCTCGATAAGATAGTGCTTACGGAGAGTGGCGGTGTCATAATGTTTCGCGTCGTCCTGATGTGACGGGTAGCGAATATCGCAATTGATTTTCATCTCTTTTTTCTGTTTTAGGGGTTATTGTAATTCTTTGTGTTGGTTTATTGGGGCTGTTTGCCGATGTAAGCCAAGATACCTCCGTCTACATAGAGAATGTGACCGTTTACTGCGTCAGATGCCTTAGATGCAAGGAATACTGCGGGGCCAGCCAACTCCTCGGGATCGAGCCAACGACCTGCCGGAGTCTTAGCGCAAATGAAGCTATCGAACGGATGACGGCTACCGTCTGCCTGACGCTCGCGCAAGGGAGCTGTCTGCGGGGTTGCGATGTAACCCGGGCCGATACCATTACACTGGATGTTGTATTCGCCGTACTCAGAGCAGATGTTGCGAGTAAGCATCTTCAAACCACCCTTGGCTGCTGCATATGCAGATACGGTCTCGCGACCCAGCTCAGACATCATAGAGCAAATGTTGATGATTTTACCCTCGCGACGCTCCATCATCTCGGGAAGAACAGCGCTTGAACAGATGAACGGACCTACCAGGTCGATGTCGATTACCTGCTGGAACTCCGAACGTTTCATCTCGTGCATGGGGATACGTTTGATGATACCTGCGTTGTTTACCAAAATGTCAATATTACCAACCTCGGCATGAATCTTCTCAACGAGCTCTTTTACTGCCTCTTCGTTGGTAACGTCACATACATAACCGTGTACGTTCTCAATGCCGGCCTCTTTGTAGTTAGCCAGACCTTTCTCCAATGCTGCCTCGTTAATGTCATTGAAGATGATGTTCTTGATACCTGCCTGTACAAAAGCTTTAGCAATGTTGAATCCGATACCGTAAGATGCGCCGGTGATCCAGGCGTTCTTACCTTCCAATGAAAAGTTTACCATAGTCAAATAAATATTTTAAGTTAATAAATAGTTAATCACAATTAACTCGTAAAACTACTCATTTTTTCCCACTTCTCAAAACTATTTTCCCAAAAAAGAGTTTTTTATACCATATATATAGGACCGGCGGGAGGAACGAGTGGTTGATGAATGAAAAGAAGAGCCCTGCTTGTGCGGGGCTCTTCTTTTCTCTGAATGTATGTAATCTTGCTGATTCAGTGCTTGTTATTTGATGATTACGGGGTTGTTCAATTCGTAAGACCACTGGTCGATATATTTGTAGAACGATTCTGCATCATCATAACCGAAATTCTCTTTTGCGGCCGAGAAGGTCATTGAGTAGCAAATCTTACCCTCTGCGTCGGGGGTCAGCAGAGCCACATGGTTGCTTCTGTCTTCGGTCTGTGCCTGACGGATTGCTGCGGGTACATATACACCCAGTCCGCACCACTCCTCGGCGATGCCCGGAATGTCGGTTCTGGGAATGTCGCGACCCCATACTGCCAATGCATCGTCGGTGATGTGGCTGGTTGAGTTCTTCATCTTCATTACGCCGGTGCAGAAGGTCAGACCCTCGGTGTCGCCCTCAAAGATGTTTTCGATCTCCACATCGCGGTGGCCTGCGTACATGATATAGCGAGAGGTGCAGTTGATTTTTTTGCCGTCAAGACCCCAGCCTTCTACGCGCATCTGGGCAACGGTACGTACGGGACCGTAAGCCAAAATGCGAGCCTCGCGACGGGTGAACTCTTTGATATGAACCGCTGCCTGCAACTCTTTGTCCCATGCTTTCAGCGTACCCAGACCGATGGTGCCGTAAACTACCAGCACGTCGTCTCCATAACCTGCATCCATCTGCTCCTGTGAGGGATACCAGCGGGTGTCCTCAATCTCCAAACCCGGCTCTATCTTTGCATAGATGTCAACGGTCTGTTTGTTGTCGAAGTAGATGCGGTATGCTGCCAAATCGGTCTCGAATGCGGGGCCGTGGTGGTGCAATGCGTTGTACATGTTATCCTCGAAACCCTCAATCATGTCACGTTCTTCCATCTCGCCGTTGGGGAGTTTCAAGAACATCTCGGCGAATACTCTCGGGGTGTACTCCTTGCCGGGCTCCTCCGAATAGGCGATCTCTGCTTTCACCTCGCTGTTGGCGGGGATGTTGCATACGAATGCGAGTTCTTTTGCTCCGTCGATAAGATCGATCTGGCTTGCTACCTCTTCGCCGTTCACTGTTACGACAGCCGAAACAGCCCACTCGGGTACATCCTTAACCAATACGGGATAGTCCACGCGGTCGATGTCCAAATTGTTGGTCAGGGTCAGGGTCGTGCCCTTGCCGCCTGCACAGGCGCACAGCAACGCTGTCAGCCCGATAATCATTGCTTTTACTGCTTTCATCTTCATTTCTTTATTTGTTATCTTAAATTTGGTTTTTTGTTTCATTTTTACTCCGAGTCGCTTCCCGCCCGTATCGGTAACTCTTTCATATCGCATCGGGTACTCCTTATGGTCGTTTCCTGACCGCATGGGTAACTCCGCCGAGCCGCTCCCAAAACCGCATGGGTAACTCCGCCGAGCCGCCCTACGAACTGTGAGAAAAAAGTCCGCAACGTTTGCGAATCTCGGCCACGCCCTCTGCGGGGGAGGTGAAATGTACCACCGCCATGCCCAACCCTAATGCCGTATCGACGTTCTTCTTCTTGTCATCGACAAAAAGCGACTCGCCGGGTTCCAAATCATATCGGTCCAAAATCAGACCGAAAATGCGCGGATCGGGTTTTATCAATCTCTCTCGGTACGAAATCACAGCACCGTCAAACACCTTTATGATGTCGAGTTTCTCTATCTGGGCATAGAACTCTTTCGGCATGTTGGACAGTATATACACCCCGAAACCTTTCTCTTTCAGTTCTCTCACCAATGCGCCCGTTTCTGAAATCTCCTGCATCAACTCCATGACGTGCATGATGGCCGCCGTACTCTCTTCGACGCTACAATTGTTCAGGTCGGCCAGCTCTTTGGCAACTTCTTCCAGTGTCATGGTGCCGCGATCGAACTCTTTCCAGCAGGTCGGAAAATTGAATCCCGAGAAGAAAGAGAAAATACTTCCCACCTTTTCACCGAACTTGCTGAAATCGCGCCCTATTACAACGCCGCCCAAATCAAATATAACGTTTTTTATCACTGTTTTTCTTTTTCCTTAATCTTTACGTGTAGGTGTGTCCGTGGGGCTGGTCGTCTGTCGAAATGGCGGTCGGCCTATACTGAAAAACCTTTCAGCACCCGCACTATTCGCCCTGAATGGTTATCATTCGGCTCTCTTCGCCCGTCACCTCTATCGTGACTTTCAGTGCATCCTCGGGTAGCAGGTCGCCGATTTTCTCGGGCCACTCCACCAAACACGTGCCGTCGCCGAAGAAATACTCCTCATAGCCCATGTCGAAAACCTCCTCGATGCGTTCGATACGGTAAAAGTCGAAGTGGTATATCGCCTCTCCCTCTCCGTCGAGATAGTGGTTGACGAGTGCAAAGGTGGGGCTTGTGACGGTATCCTCTACGCCTTTCTGGCGGCAAATCTCGCGGATGAGGGTGGTTTTTCCTGCTCCCATCGGACCATAAAAAGCCACTATCGAATACTCATCCAGAAGCTCTATGATTGCTTCTGCCGCATCCGACAAGTCGTTTATGCCGCTTATTTTTATGCTCTTTTCCACGGTAAATTTCTTAAATTACTCCGCAAATTTAGTTTTTTATTCATTGTGTTCCAATTCGTAACCCGACATTTTGTTTGTTTTTGTTGGGAGATGTCGGCTTGTTCTCGTGCAGAGCCGTTTATTTCGGGTCGAGAACAATGAACGGAACAATCATCTCCTCCATGGAGATACCGCCATGCTGGAATGTGTTGTTGTAATATTTGATGAACTGATTCGCATTGTTGGGGTATGTGAAAAAGTCTTTGCCGAGGGCGAAGATGTAGGATGACGACAGGTTGCCCTGCGGCAGTTGAGCCTCGGCGGGGCGGGTCAGTTCATACACTTCGCGCGGATTGTAATTGAGGTTTTTGCCCGTTTTGTAGCGCAGGTTTACGGAGGTTTCCTTGTCCCCCACCACCTTTATGGGGTTGTCCACACGGGTGGTGCCGTGGTCGGAGGTGATGATGACCGTGTGTCCTTTCTCGGAGAGTATTTTGAGGAGGGTCAGCAGGTCGGAGTACTCAAACCACGAACGGGTCAGCGAACAGAAGGCCGTTTCGTCTACGGTCAGTTCGCGGATTATTTCGGTGTCGGTGCGGGCGTGCGACAATATGTCGAGGAAGTTGTAGACGATTACCGAGAAGTCGGCATCAAGCACATGATTCAGGTTGTCTATGAGTTTGCGGCCTGCCTCGGGCTTGACCAGCTTGTCAAACGAGGTCTTCCAGTTCTTGCCGGCCATCTGCAATTGACGGCGCAGAAAGTCCTCCTCGTATTTGTTCTTGCCGCCCTCTTCGTTGTCGTTGAGCCATTTGTCGGGCATCAGTTTGTCTATTGCCAACGGCATGAGGCCTGCAAAAATGGCGTTACGGGCATATTGTGTGGCGGTGGGCAGTATGCTGCAATAGAAATCTTCGTGCGATATGGAGTAGTGGTCGGTCAGCATGGGAGCTATCGAACGCCACTGGTCATAACGGAAGTTGTCGATGAGCAACAGCGTGGTTTTGCGTCGGTCTTCCACCACTGGGAACACTTTTGTGCGCATCAGCGTGTGTGACATGACGGGTGTCTGCTCGTCGCGTTTGTTTATCCAGTTGAGGTAATTGCGCTTGACAAACTTGCCGAATTCGTTGGCAGCCTCGTTTTTCTGATAATATAAGATTTCGCGAATGCTTTCGTCGGTGGAGTCTGCCAACTCTATCTGCCAGCTGACCAGGCGTTTGTATATGCTACACCAGTCGGCGAAATTGTCGGCGTCGGAGAGTGACATGGCTATGCGGCCGAACTCGGCGCGATAGTCGGCTGTGGTCTTCTCGGTGACCGATTGGCGCGACATGAGGTTTTTCTTTATCGACAGCAGCACCTGATTGGGGTTGATGGGTTTGATGAGGTAGTCGGCAATCTTGGAGCCGATGGCCTGATCCATGATGTGTTCCTCCTCGCTTTTGGTCGCCATGATGATGGGGATGTCGGGGCGTAACTCCTTGATTTTAGGGAGTGTTTCCAAACCGGTCATGCCGGGCATCATCTCATCCAGAATGACCAGATCGTAAGGAGTGGTACGGATGTACTCTACGGCATCGTAACCGTTGTTGCAGGTGTCCACCTCGTAGCCCTTGCCTGCGAGGAACATGATGTGCGGTTTGAGAAATTCAATCTCATCATCAACCCATAGTATTTTGAAATCTGCCATTTTCTCAGAATGAATTAAAATACAAATTTAATAAATGTATCTAGATTTTTAAAATGTTTCAAAGTGGAGAGTGGTTGAGCGGTTTGGGTTTGGTTTTTGCTTGATTCCTTGATGAAACGTTAATTTGAGGCTGATTCTTGTGTCGCCACCATAAAAATGCTGAATATGAAAAAATTTGAAGAAAAATTTGTGTCATAAAAAATAAAAAGCATATCTTTGTGGGCGATTATGGAAAACTAACATATTACCGTATAAATTTACTAAAACTTTTGAATTATGACTAAGGCAGACATCGTAAATGAGATCGCGAAGAAGACCGGCGTCGAGAAGGTGCTTGTACAGCAGATCGTTGAGGCATTCATGGATAGCGTAAAAGGCGCTATGATTGCAAAGAACAATGTTTATTTGAGAGGTTTCGGTAGCTTCATTATCAAGAAGCGTGCAAAGAAAGTTGCTCGTAATATATCTAAAAACACTACAATTACTATTCCTGAACACGATATTCCGGCATTTAAACCCGCCAAAAGTTTCGCTGTTAAGGTTAAATAATTGTAGGTAATTTAACTATTTCTAACCACAATTAAAAAATTAAAACTATGCCGAGTGGTAAAAAAAGAAAAGGGCATAAAATGGCTACTCATAAAAGAAAAAAACGTCTGCGTAAAAACAGACATAAACACAATAAGAAATAAAGTAGTCTTTATGTTCCGTTAAAATAAATAAAGCAGAAGAGCCGTTAAGGGTCTTTTGCTTTATTTGTTGTATGAAATACCGCATTCCCGGTGATTTGATGAGAAGATGAAAAGGGAAATTGTAATCAACGTAACACCCAGCGAGATTACCATTGCGCAGGCCGAAGACAAACAACTCGTGGAGTTGGACAAGGAGAGCTGCAAGAGTGGTTTCGCGGTGGGCGATATCTATTTGGGAAAGGTTCGTAAGATCATGCCCGGTCTTAATGCCGCCTTTGTGGATGTGGGGCACGAGAAAGATGCTTTTATACACTATCTTGATCTCGGACCGCAGTTTGCGACGTTGCATAGGCTTGTGGGGCAGCTCTCCAAGAGGAAGAATGTCAACTTCTCCGGCTTGAAGATGGAGCCGACAATCGAGAAGAACGGCAAGATAGTGAACGTACTCTCGCCCGGACAACCGGTGCTGGTGCAGATAGCCAAGGAGGCCATCTCTACGAAAGGCCCAAGATTGACGACGGACATCTCGTTGGCAGGACGCAACGTGGTGCTTATTCCGTTCTCAAATAATATCCACATTTCACAGAAAATACGCTCGCGACAGGAGTGTAAACGTTTAAGAAAAATCGTCGACAAGGTGTTGCCGCACAACTATGGCGTCATCATCCGTACGGCGGCTGTCGGCCAAAGCGAGGTCGATATAGAACAAGATATACTTTCACTCGTAGAAAATTGGGAGAAGACGCTGCATAAGGTGAAGTCGATGACGGCTCCCGCACGTCTGTTGAGTGAAATGACAAGAGTGAACACCATTATCCGCGACTCGTTAAATGGAGAGTTCAGCGCAATAACGGTGGATGACAATGCGGTTTATGAGGAGGTGAGACGCTATGTGGAGGCGATTGCTCCCGACCAGAAAAAAATCGTCAAACTATATAAGGGCGAAGTCCCCATCTTTGATAACTTCGATATCTCGCGACAGATCAAGTCGCTGTTTGCCAAGTATGTGTCTTTGAAACGAGGGGCATATCTCATCATAGAACATACGGAGGCGATGCATGTGATTGATGTCAATAGCGGTAATCGTGCCAAAGTGGCAGATGATCAGGAAAGTACGGCAATGGATGTAAATCTGACGGCAGCCAAGGAGATTGCACGTCAGTTGCGTTTGCGCGATATGGGCGGAATCATCATCATTGACTTTATAGATTTGCATAAGGCGGAGAACCGTCAGAAACTCTATGAGGAGATGCAGAAACTCATGGCGGGCGACAAGGCTAAACATACCATACTGCCGTTGACAAAATTCGGTCTGATGCAGATTACACGTCAGCGAGTGCGTCCCGAGGCTATCGCCGAGACCAAAGAGATTTGTCCCACTTGCAACGGTACGGGCAAGATATCTCCGTCGTTGTTGCTGGACAGACAGTTGGAAAACCAGGTGGCCTATTATGCAAGCGAAAAGGGTGTCAGATATATCAAATTGAAGGTGCATCCTTATGTGGCGGCATTCCTTTGCAAGGGATTGTTCAGCGTGCGTCGCAAGTGGCAGATTAAGTATGGTTGCCGCATAAAGGTGCTGGTTGACCAATCGCTGGGCATGATCGAGGTCAAGATGGTTGACAAACATAACAATGCTCTTGTCTGATTGCATTCATGAGGTTCGGCTCGGGAGGCGAAAGGTTTTCGGGGCGGACAACCTCTCGGGAGGGGAGATCGTCAGATTTCCAAAAATACTACGATAGTGGTACGGAGTGACAATGTTAAGTAGAGATATAAAGGAGAGGGTTGAGCAGACGGAGGAGTTTGGCCGTCTGCGCGAGAATTACAGGAACCGGGTTGTTACGGAGCTGAATGCTCTGTGCGGCTCGGCTTTCTCGCTTTATGCCGCCACATTGGTGGAGAGAGAAGGCGGGGTGCATGTGTTTGTGTGCAACGACCGCGATTCGGCGGCCTATCTCTGTAATGATTTCTATAAGTTGCTGGGCGAAGAGGGGGTTATGTTTTTTCCTACGGGATGGAAACGTTCGATTCGCTACGGTAAGGACGATGCTTCGGGAACGGTGCAGAGAACGGCCGTGCTGAAAGCATTGCGTGAAGAGACGACGCGTCTGGCGGTGTTTACCTATCCGGAGGCAATGTCGGAAACGGTGGTTGATGCGGAGAGTTTCGCCAAGGATTCGCTGTGTGTGAGAAAAGGGGATGTGATTGAGATGGCGCAGTTGGAGGAGATGGTGCAGGAGTTGGGATTCCGCAAGGTGGATTTCGTCTGCGAGCCCGGTCAGTATTCCATACGAGGTGGTATTTTTGATGTGTTCTCATACACCCAGAACAAACCTTGCCGACTGGATTTCTTTGGTAATGAGGTGGAGTCGGTGCGACTTTTTGAGATAGCATCGCAACTCTCGGTGGAGAAGATAGAGAAGATAGACATCGTACCCGACTTCAAGGGACGTGCCGAAGACAGGCGTGTGCCGTTCATGGAGTTTGCTTCGACAGCTGCGTATTGGTTTGAGGATATGCCGGTGATTCTCGGACAGATAGATTCGTTGCGCAAGAAGTTCCTGGCTGAATGCGAGGACCCGACCCGGGAGAAAGACAAGGTGATCAGCGCATTGAAACTTACGGATGCGTTGGAGGGGCGTGCCGTATTTACCCGCAATGAATCGGAGAAGATGCCAGTGAGTGATGTGATTAGATTCCGCACCCAGCCGCAACCGTCGTTCAACAAGCAGTATCAGATATTGGCGCAGGACTTGCGCGATCATATATTGGGCGGATATCAGAATTTTCTTCTGACCGAAAATAAGGCACAGTCAGAACGTCTGAAAAACCTGATTGATGCAACGGGTGTGGATGATGCTCGTTTCACGACGCTTGACATGACGTTGCATGAGGGTTTTGTGGATGCGTCGTTGAGGATGTGTTTCTATACCGATCATCAGATATTTGACCGCTATCACAGGTATTCGCTGAAAGGCGAGATTGACAAGGGGCAGATGATGACCGTGGCGGAACTGAACCAGATGCAGGTGGGTGACTTTGTGGTGCATATCGATCACGGTGTGGGCCGATTCGGCGGTCTGGTCAGTACGGTGGAGAACGGCAAACGTCAGGAGTCGGTCAAACTGGTGTACAAGGATGGCGATGTGTTGTTCGTGAATGTCCATTCGTTGCACCGCATCTCGCGCTACAAGAGTAAGGATACGGAGGAACTGCCTCGTGTGGCAAAGCTCGGAACGGGAGCATGGCAACGCATGAAGGAGGCCACCAAGAAGGCGGTCAAGGAGATTGCGCGTGAGCTGGTGCGATTGTATGCCGAACGAAAGGCCTCGGGCGGATTCAGATTCTCGCCCGACAACTATCTGCAACAGGAGATGGAGAGTTCGTTCCAATATGAGGAAACACCCGACCAGCAGAAAGCCATAGAGTTGATAAAGAGTGATATGGAGTCGGCCGAACCGATGGATAGACTTGTCTGTGGCGATGTCGGTTTCGGTAAGACGGAGGTGGCGGTGAGGGCGGCCTTCAAGGCGGTGTGCGACTCGAAGCAGGTGGCGGTGCTGGTGCCAACGACAATATTGGCACTGCAACACTATCGAACTTTCTCGGAACGTTTGTCGGGACTGCCGGCAAGGGTGGAGATGTTGAGCCGAGTGAAGACCGCAAAAGAGGTAAGACAGATTGCTGCCGACTTGGAGGCGGGTAAAATAGATATTCTCATCGGTACCCATAAGATTCTTGGTAAGGATATAAAATTCAGGGATTTGGGGCTTTTGATAATTGATGAGGAACAGAAGTTCGGAGTGTCAAGCAAGGAGAAATTGCGCAAGTTGAGTGTCAGTGTGGATACGCTTACACTTACCGCCACGCCTATTCCCAGAACGTTGCAGTTCTCGCTGATGGGGGCGCGCGACCTCTCGATTATTGCCACGCCACCGCCCAACAGACAGCCCATTGTGACCGAGTCGCATGTCTTCAATGAGGAGATTATTCATGACGCCGTGGAGTATGAATTGATGCGTGGCGGACAGGTCTATTTTGTGCATAACCGAGTGGACAACATAGAGCAGGTGGCTGATATGATTCGTCGTCTGGTGCCGCAGGCCAAAGTGGTGGTGGGACATGGACAGATGCCGCCCGCTACGTTGGAGAAACTTATCATGGACTTCATCTATGGTGAGTTTGATGTCTTTGTTTCAACCACCATCATCGAGAACGGAATAGATATTGCGAATGCCAACACCATAATAATCAACGATGCGCAGAACTTCGGACTGAGTGATCTGCATCAGTTGCGCGGACGTGTGGGGCGTTCCGACAAGAAGGGTTTTTGTTTCCTCTTGTCGCCACCCGATGAGATGCTTTCGGGGGATGCGCGTCGTCGCCTGAGGGCCATTGAGGAGTTCTCGGATCTGGGATCGGGTTTCAATATCGCCATGCAGGATCTGGATATTCGTGGCGCGGGAAATCTGCTCGGTGCCGAACAAAGCGGTTTCATTGCCGACATGGGATTTGAGACCTATCAGAAGATTCTGAACGAGGCGGTGGCGGAGTTGAGAGCCGAAGGACTGGGCGGACTGGATGATGTGTCGCCCGTGAACAAAGAGGAACAAATGGAGGTGAACTATATCACCGATTGTCAGATAGAAACCGACTTGGAGGCGTTGCTGCCCGATGATTATGTGGGGCAGAGTGGCGAGAAACTCAATCTCTATCGTCAGTTGGACAATATGGACAACGAGCAGGATCTGCAACGTTTGGCGGCGGAGATGAAGGACCGTTTCGGTACATTGCCACAGCAGGCGCAGAATTTGTTCGACGTGGTGCGATTGCGCTGGCGTTGTATACGACTCGGTTTCGAGGCCGCCAAGGTGAAGAACGGATTGATGCTGCTCAAATTCCCCGCAAACAACAACTCGGCATACTACAAAAGTCCTGTTTTTAAGGCCGTTATGATCTATGCGGGCGACAGAAAAGAGAAATTTGTGTTGAAACAGAACAATAATAGATTGGGCTTGACCGTTAGAAATATAGGCTCAATGGAGAGCGCATGGAAAACCCTCGATGAAATAATCGGAACGCTATGAACCTGGTGCTCGACATAGGCAATACACGAATGAAGGCTGCAATCTTCCATGAGGGGGAGATGGTGGCCACGCGTGGTTTTGAGGCATTTTCGGCGGTTGAGGCTGGGCAACTGCGTGAGGAGTTCGGAGAGTTTGATTGTGTGGCGGTTTCCTCGACACGCAAGCGCGACGAAGGGCTGGAACGGATACTGATGCGTGTGGCACGCCGAGTGATTGTGGTGGGACGAGATACTCCGGTGCCGTTGGCGGGCATGGAAAACGCACCGAAGACACTCGGAGCCGACAGACTGGCGGCCGCGGTGGGTGCCTTGACATTGTTTGAGGGTAAGGACGTATTGGTGGTCGATTTCGGTACGGCGGTGACGTTCGACTCGGTGACGGCAGAGGGAGAATATGTGTATGGAACCATCTCGCCCGGAGCCCGTTTGAGATTTGAGGCGCTGAACAGGCTGACGGCCAATCTGCCGTTGTGCGAACTGAACGGCGACTATGAGACGGGAACCACCGAGTGGTCGATATGGAACGGGGTGGTGAACGGAATTCTCTACGAAGTAGAGGGTTATATGGAGAAAAAGAGGGCTGAAAAAGGTGAAATAATCACTATTTTTTCGGGTGGAGATGCAAAATTCTTTGAGAATCAAATAAAAAATACGATATTTGCAAAATTAGACTTGGTTTTTATCGGGTTGAACAGAATAATTGAATACAATGCAGTTGAAAAAGATATTGAATAGTCTGTTGGGAACAATGATCTTGTTCTCGGCAATTTCGGTTTCTGCGCAGGAGAATGGTCTGAGCGCATATTCTCTTTATACATTCTATGGAATAGGAGATATAGCCACTCAGGGGCCGACCTATCTTCGCAGTATGGGTGGCGCTTCGGTGGCATTCCGTTCGCCCAATATGCTGAATTACACCAACCCCGCAGCATACAGCGCAGTGGCAAGAAACACTTTCTTGTTCAATGTGGGCCTCGAACAGCAGAACTATTATGTGAAATCGGCCGACAAAAGCACTGCGTTCAATACCTTCAATCTGAGAAATATCGCATTCGAATTCCCCGTGGCGGCAAAAATGGGTGTCGGTATCAGCATCGCACCTTATAGTGATGTAGGATATCGTTTGAGTGTGGAAGATACGGATCCCAATGTGGTCGGAAATATCGGAAACGTCAATTATCGCTACTACGGTGAGGGAGGTCTGTCGCAGATTAAGGCCGGTTTCGGATGGGAGATATTCAATAATTTCTCAATAGGTGCCCATCTGGTGTTCTATCGCGGCTATATATCGCGCGTGTTCTCAACCACCATCAACAATATCACCGGCGTACCTTATTATTATAATGCATCGGGAGAGCAGAACGAGGAGATTTCGAGCCTGTTCGGCGAATTCGGTGTCCAGTACATGATGATAGATAACACGCAGACCAAGTTTACTATTGGCGCAACGTATCATCCGGGTGGTAAAATGCATAATAAATCGTACAGATACATGCCGTCGAGCAGCATGGAAAACGACACGTTGATTTATTCGACATACAACATGGGCTTTGAACTGCCGACAACGTGGTCGGTGGGTCTGAACTTCAAGAAAAGACGCTACATGTTGGCTGCCGACTATGAGTTCAAGGATTGGGGCAAACGTAACAAGGACGATGTGACGGAGCAGAGAGAGTTCAGAGATACCAACTCTTTTAAAGTGGGTGGAGAGTATACCCCCAGCGCAGGAGACGTGCGCAGCTTCCTGAAACGACTGACCTATCGTGCGGGTTTCAGATATAGCGACTACTATATGAGAATATACGGGCAGGACATAAACGAGAAGGTAATTACTCTCGGTGTGGGTATCCCAATGAGAAATACAAACCTTTCAAATCTTAACCTCGGAGTGGAGATGGGGCAGAGAGGACAAACCTCACACGGACTTTACAAGGATACTTTTGTGAAATTTTCGGTGGGAATGAACTTTTTTGGCGAGGATTATTGGTTTGTTAAATTTAAATATGATTAAATTTGTAGCACGAAATAAACAATTAATCAATCAAATAAATTAAAAAGGTTATGAAATTTGCAAAAATCAAGATGATTTTGGCCCTGGCTGTTGCAGGTATGATCGCATCTTCTGCTCAGGCACAGGAGTTCGGACCCGAATGGGGTGAAAACGCTACGGCAGAGCAAAGACACCAGAACGCTTTGACTTTTAACTACTACAAAGATGCTTATGACAACAAAAACTACGATCAGGCTCTGATTTATCTGAAAGACCTGTTGGAGAAATGTCCTAAGGCTCGTGTTAACATCTATGTTTGGGGTACCAATATTTATAAACAGAAGATCGCTCGCGCAACTTCATTGAACGAGAGAGGTGCATATACAGATTCGCTGATGATGTTGTACGACAAACGAGTTGAGAATTTTGCAGATCACGCAACCTATGGATTGGGCTATATCCTCAAAGCAAAAGCAAGAGATTATGCCATGTTCAAGGCCAGCGACGTGCGTGGTGTTATCGATAACTTTACCGCAGCCGTGAAAGCTAATGAGGACGATGTGGATCCCACCTTCATCAATCAGTATTTCAACGTTCTCACTGAGGCTTACAAAAACCTCGATGTTGAGACCGACGAGTATATGGAGAATTATGAGTATCTCGCAGAGTTGATGGCAAAAGCTGCTAATGAGGAACAGCAGACTGCATTTGATGCATTGTTCTCAAGCAGCGGCGCAGCAGATTGCGAGAACCTGGAGAAAATCTACAAAGAACGCGTTGAGGCTAATCCCGATGATCTTGACTTGATTATCAAGGTGTTCAACCAGATGAATCGTGTTGATTGCGCTACCGAGTTCTTCGTAAGCGTAGGTCAGAAATATATGGCTATGCAGCCCTCTTCTTCAATCGCAATGGCTTTGGCTACTGCATACGAGAAAATGGGTGACATCGAGAACTCTCTCGAAAGCTTGAAAGCAGCTGTTGCTTCTGAAACCGATCCTATGTTGAGAGCTCAGCTTTGCATCCAGATCGCAGGTAACATGTTGAGCTTGAACAATCCTCGCGAGGCTGCCGATTTCGCAAAACAGGCAATCGAGATCAATCCCGATAACGGTTTTGCTTACATCACCTTGGCTTCTGCTTATGCTCAGGGTGCAGGTAGCTGCTCAGGTTTTGATGCTCAGTCGGTATATTGGTTGGCATACGATGTATTGCAGAATGCACGCCGTCTGTTCGCTGATGATGCAGCTCAGTTGGAGCAGGTTAACATGCTGATGAACACCTATCGTGGTTCATTCCCCAGCAAAGAGGAGTGCTTCTTCCGTGGTCTTACTACCGGCGCAGCTCACACCGTACAGTGCGGTTGGGTTTCAGGTCGTACCACTGTTAAGTAGTAACTGACTGTATTGACACGCAGGTGGCGGTTTTAAGGAGGGGTGTAAGATAAAACTTCATCCGAGGAGAGGGGGAAGATAAAATTTCATCCTAGGAGAGAGGAAGAATAAAGGAGAGAGGGAGAATAAAACTTCATCCGAATATGAGGCAGTCGCAAGCGTGGAAATAGAAAAAAGATAAAGTGAACCGAATTAAGGTCATACAAATATTAAAGTTAGCACTCCTTTGCGGGGGTGCTAACTTGTTGTTTTCGTCTTGTGCCCAGAAACAAAGCGCAACAGAACGTAACCTCGAAACCCTGATTACTCAACAGAGTGATACGCTTACGTTGATAAACAGCCAGAACGGAAAGAAGATGTACTATCTCTATACTCCGTTGATGGAACGTTATCAACTGGCGCAGGATCCGTATATGGAGTTCCGATACGGATTGGAGATTATCAATTACGATACTCTCGGAGTGGAGGCCTCAAAACTCGTGTGCGACTATGCCATCTTCTATGAAAACAGAGAGTTGTGGGAAGCACGAGGAAATGTGGTGGCCTCTTCTAAT
>JAGBHS010000083.1 GCA_017935385.1 Tidjanibacter sp. | reverse complement strand
TACCGTAACCGGTAAGGATGCCGACGGTAAGGACATCAACTTGACCGTGACTGTTCACGGCAATGGTTCTACCATCATTGATGGTCTGGTGATCGGCAACGAGTACACCATCACCGAAAAGACCGACTGGTCTTGGAGATACAGGTTCTCCAAGTGGGAGCATAAGGTGAATGCCGACGATGCCACCACCACAACAGGTTCTACCAATGGCGCAGCCATTAAGTTGGGTGAGAATGGCACCATCACCTTCACCAACGAGAGGAAAGAGGTTAAGTGGCTCGACGGTGATAGTTGGTGTAATAACATCTTCAACAGCATCATCAAAATGTTCAAGTAAGAAAGGAGTATGACATGAAAAAGTATATCAATAAAAAATCAATAATAATCGCGTCAGTAATGCTCCTTTTATTAGTGGCTGTTGGAACAACGATCGCGTATATCTTCACAGAAACCGAACCCGTAGAGAACACATTTAACCCATCTAAGGTTTCTTGCGCTGTTGTGGAGAACGGTTATGAACCAGTCTCCGGCGAAATTCAAAACATCAGCGATATAAAATCAAATGTCCAGATCAAAAACACCGGTGACACGGATGCCTATATCCGTGTCGCAGTGGTGGTAAACTGGATGGACGAGGCCGGTACCAAGGTATGGGCGACAAAGCCAGTTGAAGACACAGAGTATTCCATCACCTATGCTAACAAAACCAACTGGGTTAAAGGTTCGGATGATTATTGGTATTACACAAAATCCGTACCGCCGACTGATGGAAGCAATCTGACCGAGATTCTTATTGAGAAAGCTACTCAGAACACGGAAGGCCCAAAGGGTACCGATGGCACTCAGTATTATCTTTCTATTGAGATCGTAGCATCTGCTATTCAATCGACTCCAGAAACTGTTGTTGAGAATCACTGGGGCGTAACAGTCGAAAATGGTGTCATTACACCAAAGGCTAATTAAGGAGGGTTAAATATGAAAAGAATAATGAAACGCGTGTTTACCCTCCTCGCTGCCGTTCTAGTCTTAGCAAGTATGTCGGTAACTGCTTTTGCGGCAGGAACAGTTACATACGATGGCGATGCGAAGAAATTCATTTTTGAACCTGGAAGCGAATATTCACCTACAGATTTATTCACTGATTTCAAAGGTGTCATGCCTGGAGATAGCATTACACAGAAGGTGTATATCAAAAACGATGTGTCAAATAACGTTAAAATCAGGCTTTACATTCGCTCCCTTGGTGCAAAAGAAGGCTCAGAAGACTTCTTATCTAAATTGAATTTGAGGGTGTCACAAAATGGTGATTCAAACCTTTTTGATGCTCCTGCTGATCAATCGGCACAGTTAACTGAATGGGTATATCTAGGCACGTTTTACTCTGGTGCAGAGATTGACCTGAATGTCACGCTTGATGTTCCTGTTGAGCTTGGAAATGAGTATCAAGAGGCCGTTGGTTATCTTGAGTGGCAGTTCAAAGTCGAAGAATTACCCGTTGAACCTGATGATCCGAAGCCCCCACAAACAGGTGATACAACGAATCTAACCCTTTATATCGCTCTTGCGAGTGTGAGTGGACTTGTTTTAATTATCTTGCTGGTGTTCGGACGCCGCAGGAAGCAAGAAGAAATCTAACAAATAAGCCTGTTCATGCGATTAGTATGAATGGGCTTATTTCTGTTTAGGAGCGCAAAAAGAAAGTGATTATAAGAAACATATTCCAAAAATTTTTGGACCGCATAAAAAGGCCAAAAGTAATTGGCACTGAATATGATGACTCGCCATTTGAACGGTGTGTTATGTGCGGAAAACTGACAACGGTGCGTAAAGATACGCACTTAGATTTTAGAGACAATTATGAAATTGGATCCGGTCAAGTCTGCTATGAGTGTCACAAAAGACTAAACGGAGAAAAACCAATTTGCAGCAATGAAGAAATGAAACGGTTGATAGATCAACTAAGGAAGAAATAATGGGTGTAGGCTTTGAGAACATTTGAAAGTCTTATAGGCAAAAGATATGAAAAGCTTGTTGTTGTAGAACAAGTAGAATCAACACAAAAAGGTCAACGCCGTTGGCTGTGTAAATGTGATTGTGGTGGTACCTGTATTACCACTACCGG
>JAGBHS010000009.1 GCA_017935385.1 Tidjanibacter sp. | reverse complement strand
TTTGCATACAAAAGTAGATATTATCGGCAAATTCTGCAAATCACAAGAAAAGAAAATTTGCCAAAATACGCTAAAACACAATGTTTTGCATATTATTGGCAAATCTTAGAAAACAGGTGAAAACACCCTATAATTTACTAATTGTTGTTTCTGTGTTTTGCGTTTGGTGCGCGGGTGAAAGATCAGTCGTTTTGCTGCTCGGGCAGATCCTTCACCGACACATCTTTGCCTCTGTCGCGTTCGTAGTGACGCAACGGATTTCTGGATATCTCGGCATGTATTGCGCGATTTTTTGCTATGTCCATCGCCATGAATATGGCGTTACGCATTGAGGCCGCATCGGCCTTGCCTGTTCCGCTGATGTCGTAACCCACTCCATGATCGGGCGAAGTGCGCACCACGTTCAGACCCGATGTGAAGTTTACTCCGTCGGGAGAGATGGTCTTGAACGGGATGAGGCCCTGGTCGTGATACATGGCCAATATACCATCGTATCTGCTCTGCATACCTGCCGCAAAGAATCCGTCTGCTGCGAACGGACCGAATGCCAACACTTTCTGCCGATTTGCCTCCTGAATGGCCGGCAATATTATGTCGCGTTCTTCGGTACCCAGCAGGCCTGCATCACCCGAGTGGGGATTAAGGCTCAGAACTGCAATGCGGGGCTCGTGAATTGCGAAATCAACGATGAGTGATTTTTTGAATTTTTCCAACTTGTCCACAATCAGCTCTTTTGACAGTCGGGCGGCCACTTCGGCCAACGGCAGATGGATGGTGGCGAGTCCCACTCTCATTCTGTCGCTGCACATCATCATCAGAGGCTCGCCATCGAATTCCGATGCGAAAAACTCGGTATGACCCGTGAAACCGAACTCTTCACTCTGTACATTTGCCTTGTTGATAGGTGCCGTAACCACTACGTCCAGCTCTCCTGCCTTCAAATCGGTTGCGGCGGCTTTGAGTGCTGCTACTGCTCCTGCGCCGGCCTCCGGAGTGGAGGTTCCTGCCTGAACAAAAATATCCTCGGCCATGCAGTTCACCAGATTGATATGTTTGGGCATGGCTTCTCGGGCTGATGAGATGATGTTTATTGATATGTTTTCGGTCTCCTCAATGTTCTTCTTGTAGTAAGAGAGTACTTTTGAGGAACCATATATGATGTAGGTGGCGTTGTCGCACATACGAGAATCGGACAGGGCCTTCAATATGACCTCCGAACCGATGCCGTTGATGTCGCCTTGTGTAATACCAACCTTATATATCTTTTCGTTCATGTCTTTGCTTGTTGAAATAATTTACAAAGATATTAATTTTTGTAATAATCCGTCAGATTGTCGCTGATATTTCAATCCTTGCGCTATCTTTCGCAATCGGGCAACATCTCTTCGGGTACTTGTACGAACTCGCTTTTGCCGTCAAGACGGAAACGGAGATAGGTTATCGGGTGGCCTTCTTCAAGGAATTTTGTTTCATAAGTGGTCTTTACCGACAGTATTTCGTCTGCATATCCCGTACCGTAGATGTCG
This sequence comes from Tidjanibacter sp., assembly GCA_017935385.1. Taxonomy (GTDB): domain Bacteria; phylum Bacteroidota; class Bacteroidia; order Bacteroidales; family Rikenellaceae; genus Tidjanibacter. The sequence goes on along the minus strand of JAGBHS010000009.1, from coordinate 1,358 downwards.
GCGCAACATGCCTCCACAGTCAGATTGTTGCACTCACATACCGCTTTGGTGTATTCGTGCATGAACGGTGAGTCGGTTTTCAGATGAATTACCGCATCGGGTTTGAGGAATTTGGCGTAGTAGCTCAAAAAGATGGGAGCCGTAAGGCGTTTGTTGCCGCGTTGTTTTTTCAACTGCGGATCGGGGAAGGTAATCCATATCTCGTCCACCTCGTTGGGGCCGAATACGGCATTGATGAACTCTATGCGGGTACGCAAAAAGCCCACATTGCCCATCTCCAATTCGGTGGCGGTTTTGGCACCTCGCCATATGCGTGCGCCCTTTATGTCCACTCCTATGTAGTTCTTTTCCGGAAATTTGCTGCCCAATGCCACGGTGTATTCGCCACGACCACAACCGAGTTCCAAAACTATCGGATTGTCGTTCTTGAAGAAATCCTTGCGCCAATTGCCTTTTATCGGATGTTCCGTATTGAACACCTCCTCAAATTCGGGTTGGAGCAGGTTTTTGAATGTCAGGTTTTCGTTGAATTTCCTTAACTTATCTTTTCCCATTTTCTGCGTTTTCTACTTCCACTCCTATTGCATGCACTCCCTTTATCTCGGTTGATGAATTGAGTGAAATGTTAAATTTGTATATTCCTTTCTGTGAAAGAGTTGCGTTCTGAATAAATGTCTGTGTCAGTTCGGTTTGTGTGGCTGTCATTTGCTCTTTTGCCGTCGTCAGGTCCAGTTTCCACTCAAACACCTCTGACGTGCTGTCGGGAGCCATGCATGTGATTTTGAGGGGGAGTTGACGGTAATGTGTCGCAAACTCCTTGTCACATACGGCAAAGATGTTCAGATTGCGCAACGAGGTCGTGTCGTTGTTCGCATACTCCAACTCCGCACTCTCCTCTGCCGACCAATATCCTTGTATGATCTTCGCGTCGGCAGGTTGTTCGGCCAAACATCCCCACAAAAGAGTGCAGGCTGTTATGACCATTGCATATATCACTCTTCGCCCCATAGACGCCTTTGTGCTATTCATCTCTCTTCGGCCCCTTGTTCTCTCCACCTTCCGCACTGTTAGGTTTTCTATGACGTTGCGGCCTTCTGCGACGATTGCGATCTCCCTCATTGCGTGTCTTTTTCTCTTCCGCATTCGTGTTTGTCTGATTCGCAGGAGTTTCTTGCGCTACGTTGTTGTCGCGATTATGGTGTTGATGATTATGTTGCTCGCCGTGTTCATTGTTTTGTGCCGGTTTGTTGGCTCTCTTCTCATCACCGTTTTTGGACTGCTCCTCGGGTTTTACGGTTTCGCTTTTCTGTTCGTCAGATTGCGAATTGTCGTTTTTCTTTCTTTTTTTCTTTTTCTTC
>JAGBHS010000082.1 GCA_017935385.1 Tidjanibacter sp. | reverse complement strand
GTTTATGTCTATGCCTCGTATCTGGTCGCGAATCTGCACCAAAACGGGGTCATCAAGCTGGAACATACTCAACTGCATGCCTGCCAACGGGTCTTGTTCTTTTATCTTTTTGCGGATGTCCGATTTTGAGGCCAATTCGTGCTTGTTGCTCTCCTTGTGTGCTTTTTCGAGTGATGCGAGCATCTGTTCGGCACGACTTATCACCTGCAACGGCATTCCCGCCATCTTGGCCACATGAATACCGAACGAGTGCTCCGTACCGCCTTTTTGCAGTTTTCGTAGGAAAAGTACGGTGCGATTCACCTCTTTCACGGCAATATTATAGCTTTTAACTCTCTCAAAGAGCGACTCCATCTCGTTCAACTCATGATAATGGGTGGCGAACATGGTTTTTGCACGCGCCTTGGGTTGGTTGTGAATATACTCCACCATTGCCCATGCAATAGATATTCCGTCGTAAGTGCTGGTACCTCTACCGATTTCGTCAAGCAGAATCAGACTTCTGTCTGATAAGTTATTGAGGATAGAGGCCGATTCCAACATCTCCACCATGAAGGTACTCTCTCCCTGCGAGATGTTGTCGCTGGCTCCCACGCGTGTGAAAATCTTATCCACTATGCCTATATGGGCGCTGTTGGCCGGCACGAACGAGCCCATCTGTGCCATCAAAACAATGAGAGCCGTCTGACGCAACAATGCCGATTTACCGGCCATGTTGGGACCCGTTATCATCATAATCTGCTGACTCTTGTCATCAAGATAGACGTCGTTGGGAATGTATTGTTCGCCTACGGGCAGAAGTGATTCGATTACCGGATGACGACCGGCACGAATATCTATCATCTTGTCGTTGCCTATCTCGGGTCTTACATAACCTCTCTTTACGGCCACCTCGGCAAAAGAGTGCAGACAGTCCATACGGGCCAACAATGCCGCATCGTATTGCAGATCGTTTATGTGAGCCGACAGTGCCATGAGCAGTTCGTTCCAGATGCGTAATTCGATGGCCAGAATTTTGTCCTCGGCCGTAAGTATTTTCTCTTCATACTCTTTCAACTCGGCCGTAATGTAGCGTTCCGCATTTGCCAACGTTTGTTTTCTCACCCATTCGGCGGGAACTCGGTCTTTGTGGGTGTTACGCACCTCAATATAGTAACCGAAGACGTTGTTGTAACTGATTTTGAGAGAGGGAATTCCGGTGGCCTCGCTCTCTTTGCGCTGTATGTTGTTGATTACATCCTTGCCATGCAGTACAATGTTGCGCAGGTCGTCCAACTCCATGTCCACACCGTCGGCTATCACGCCACCTTTCTGAATTTGGTTGTTTGACGGGTCGGGATATACCTCACGTTCAATTCTCTCGCGCATCTCCTGACAAAGCCTTATTTGTTGTGCAACGGCCGTCAGTTTCTTGTCTTTCGTGCCTTCCAGCAGCTTTTTCAGCTCCTCTATCGCTATGAGAGATTGTTTCAACTGCACCACTTCGCGCGGTGTGATACGCAGTGTGGCTATACGGGAGGCCAGACGTTCTAAATCTCCGATGCGTGAAAGCCTGTCGCCCATCAACTCGGCCAACTCGCGGTCCTCTTTGATTTTCTCCACCATGTCGAGTCGGGACTCTATTTTCTTCTTGTCCTTGATGGGCATGGCTATCCATTGACGCAACATACGTCCGCCCATCGGGGTGTGGGTTTGGTCTATCACACCTGCAAGGCTGGCAACTCGGTTTGCACCGCTTGAAGAGAACAATTCCAAATTGCGTATCGTGAATCTGTCTATCCACACATAATCACTTTCGTCTATTCTTGAAATGGAGGTTATGTGTTTCAACTCCTTGTGTTCCGTATAGTCCAGATAGTATAATACCGCACCCGCTGCACAAACGGCCTCCGACATCTCTTCTATACCGAATCCTTTCAGATTGGTGGTGTTGAATTGTTTGCATAGTTTCTCACGATTAATATCCTCGTTGAATACCCATGCATCAAGACGGTAGGTGTAGTGTTTGCTGCCGAATGCCGTGTTGAAGCGGTCGGTCAGTCCGCGCTGATATACTATCTCTTTCGGTGCCAAATCGGCAATGAGTTTGTCTATATAGCTGTCTTTGCCTTCCGCTACATAGAACTCTCCCGTCGAAAGATCCAGGAAAGCAATACCGGTCTTCTCGCTACCGAAGTGAACTGCTGCCAGGAAGGTGTTTTCTTTTGATGAGAGGACATTTTCGTTCAGTACGACACCGGGGGTAACCAACTCGACGACACCGCGTTTCACGATACCTTTCACCGTCTTGGGATCTTCCAACTGCTCACATACCGCAACACGTTCTCCTGCTCTCACCAGTTTTGGCAGATAGGTGTTTATCGCATGGTAGGGGAATCCTGCCATTTCGGTATTGGTATTCTGTTCTTTGGTGTTTCCGTTAGAACGTCGGGTGAGAGTAATGCCCAGGATGTTACTTGCTTTTATGGCGTCCTCTCCGTAGGTTTCATAGAAGTCACCCACGCGAAAAAGCAGTATGGCGTCGTTATGCACTGCTTTCACGGCGTAATACTGCTTCATTAAGGGTGTCTCCTTCTGCTTTGTATTTTTAGCGGTCTCTTTCAATGTTGGCGAAAATGTTTATAAATTTCGCCTAAATTTAATCTTTTTTTACGGTTCCGCCACTACTTTTCGAAATATTTTTCACCGTAGGATTTCCTCTGTATTCTATTTCACCTCCGCTTGATGCTGAGGCATCGAGACTTTGGGTGGCCCACAGAGAGATGTCGCCTGCACTTGATGCCTTTGCAACCACATCTTCACACTCCATGTTCTCCATGTCAATCTCGCCCGAACTGCTTGCATTCACCTTTGCCGTACGGCATTTTCCTTTGAGTGTGATCTCACCGGTGCTTGATGCGCTTACTGAGCAACTCTCTGCCGTAACATCCATTGTGATATCGCTTGAACTGCTGCTCGAAATGTCAATGTCGTTCTCTACCCTCAATGTTGCCGTTATGTCGCCACTGCTTGATGCACT
>JAGBHS010000081.1 GCA_017935385.1 Tidjanibacter sp. | reverse complement strand
GCTCTCTTAGTGCCGGAACGGAGATGGGAACGGTGTTAAGACGATAGTAGAGGTCTTCTCTGAACTTGCCTTCTTGAATGGCTTTTGTCAGATCGTTGTTTGTGGCGGCGATGACCCTCACGTCGGTTTTTTGTACCTTGGCCGAACCGACTCTGATGTATTCGCCCGTCTGTAACACTCTCAACAATCGTACCTGCGTGGCGAGAGGCAGTTCTGCCACCTCATCCAAAAAGATGGTTCCGCCATTGGCCTCCTCAAAGTAGCCCTTGCGTGCTTCCGTAGCACCCGTAAAAGCACCCTTCTCATGACCGAACAGCTCCGAATCTATTGTTCCCTCGGGGATGGCTCCGCAGTTTACTGCTATATATTTGTTGTGTTTGCGTGAGCTGTGGGCATGGATTACTTGCGGGAAGAACTCTTTTCCCACTCCACTCTCGCCCGTGACCAGCACCGACAGATTGGTCGGCGCCACTCTGAGCGCTATTTCCAGCGCACGATTCAGTAATTCGCTGTTGCCTATTATGCCGAATCGTTGTTTTACCGATAGTATATCCATAAACTTACTTTTTATCTCTTTTGTTTTAATGTCTTGCCTTATGAAACGTTCTGTTTCGGGCTAAAAGTGTACTGCGGCCGATGCTTCGGCAGATACTCCCGTTTGGGCGTCTCCTGCTGTTTCGGGAGTTGATTGCTCGATCGTCTGCTCTATTGACTGGTCGAGTATGATGTCATCATCCGGGTGTTGTGCGGTTGCGCCGTAGATGATTATACCCAAAGCGATTATCGCTGCCACTACCGCTGCAATGAGAACAATATCGGGGCTCTTCTTACCCTGTTTTGCGTCCTGACCTCTCTGTGGGTTGGGATTGCTTCTTCTCTTGGCGGTTGCATTCAGAGTTGTTTTCTGAATCTTTTTTATGGGAGCATCCAACCCCATCAGATTCTTGAAAATATCTTTCTTGTTTGTGCGGGTATTTGTGGTGCCTGCATCGATATTTTCGTCGTCGCGATATGCGGGTTGCTCTTGTTTGATGGGCTTTTGAGGGCGAATCTGACTAGGTACCTCTTTCTCGATGCGGGTAGTGTCAGCCGACTCTCTGCGAACCGGTTTATTCGCAACGGTTTTTTGTCTCTCCTCTGCGACTGTCTGCTGCTGGGGAGTTGGTTGCGGTGCGGCCGGCTTGGTTTGCTGTGCGGGCTGCTGTGCGGCGAATTCGGCCATTCGCTGACGGTATATGATTTCCGCGTTTTTGTCACCCGAATAGATGAAGTCTATGTCTTCGCCACGTTTGATGAGTGTGCCCAGTCCGTCAATGCTGAATTTACCCACTGCGTCGAGCTGGCTGTTTACTTCCGATACGTAATGGTTCAGAATGATGGCGGCTTTCTCCTCCGACATGCGTATGCGATCCTGAATCATCTGCAAGAGTATGCCGTCGTTTCTTGTTAATAGTGTGGAGAATACGATGTCATCTCTGTCCTCGCGTTTTATGAAAACGCCCAACTCGGGCACGATTAATCTTCGTCCTGTTCTAAGGTATTCCGATATGATTTTATCTACCATGTCAAATGCTTCTGAAAAAGGTTTTAATATCTGCCAAAAATACGTTTTTTTTATCAATTTTCCATCAGTTTTGCGCCTATGTTTAAAGAAAACGGAAAAATAGTTGATAAATCAAAAAAGATTTATTTGTTTTGCATTTGGAAAGAAAAACGAAAGTAGCTCGATTACTTTGGTCTGAAAAATGCAAAGTAGCCGAGGTGGATTGTGAAATTATAACCGATTCGACAGATGAAGAACAAGTACATCGATTTGATTGAGCAGACATTCGAGTTTCCGCAGGATGAGTTTTCTGTGGTGGATAACGAACTCTATTTTCATGATGTTCCCTTGATGGACATAATCAAGCAGTATGGCACTCCGTTGAAGATAACCTATCTGCCCAAAATCTCGTCGCAGATTCAGCGTGCAAAAAGACTGTTTAATGTGGCGATGGCAAAGGCCGATTACAAGGGTAGTTATAACTATTGCTACTGTACGAAGAGTTCTCATTTCGCTTTCGTTTTGGAGGAGGCGTTGAAGAATGATATTCATCTCGAAACCTCTTCGGCGTACGATATTCACATCATCAACTCGCTGTATGATGCAGGGCTTATTGACAAGAATCGCTATATCGTTTGTAACGGTTTCAAGCGTCCGCAGTATGTGGAGAATATAGCCTATCTGATTAATAACGGATTTGAGAATACTATTCCGGTGTTGGACAACAAGGAGGAGCTTGATTTGTTTGACGGTGTTTTGAAGAATCCGTGCAAGTTGGGTATTCGTATCGCGTCGGAGGAGGAACCCAAGTTCGATTTCTATACCTCACGTCTAGGAATCCGTTACAACGACATTGTGGAGTACTACATCAAGAAGATAAAACCCAATAAGAAGTTTCATCTTAAAATGTTGCACTTCTTCATCAATACCGGCATAAAGGATACGGCTTACTATTGGAATGAGTTGTCGAAGTGTCTTACGGTTTATTGCGAGTTGAAGAAGATTTGTCCCGAGTTGGATTCGCTCAATATCGGTGGCGGTTTCCCGATCAAGACGTCATTGGCTTTCGACTATGATTATGAGTATATGTCGGAAGAGATTGTGGCGCAGATTAAGAACATATGCAATATGAACGGAGTGCAGGAACCCAATATCTTCACCGAGTTCGGTTCGTTTACGGTGGGCGAGAGTGGCGCGGTACTCTATTCGATAATCAATCAGAAGCAGCAGAACGATAGGGAGTGCTGGTATATGATTGACAGTTCGTTCATGACCACGTTGCCCGATGTGTGGGGTATCAATCAGCGCTATCCTATGTTGGCGATCAACAACTGGGATAAGGAGTATCAGAGAGTCTTTTTGGGCGGATTGACTTGTGATAGTGAGGACTTCTATAATGGTGAGTCTCATTCCAATGCGATTTTCCTTCCCAAGCTGGACGACAACGAACCGCAGTATATCGGTTTCTTCCATACGGGAGCATATCAGGAGTCGGTGGGTGGTTTCGGAGGAATACAGCACTGCCTGACTCCCGCCCCGAAACACATTCTTATCGATCGTGACAAACAGACGGGAGAGTATTATACGCGTCTGTTTGCCAAGGAGCAGAGCTATCGTTCGATGATGCGTATTTTGGGTTATTAATAAATGGAGTGGTTAGAGTTGGGTTGTTCTTCGTTTTAGGCGCTCGGCAAGCCCAACGCATTTTGCGTATTAACAAACAAGTCCGATCATTGGATTCTGACCGGACAAGCAGATAGAACAAAAGAGTCGTTTGAATGCGGCTCTTTTTTTGTGACTTATGGGAATTGTAGGTAAATTTACGGCTTGTTATTTGAGCCGAAAATGGTACATATTTTGAGGAAATATAATATATAAATAATGATAAACGACATGGAGAAGAAGAATTTCAACGAGCAAGAGATTGAAAACGAGAAAGTTAATGATGTAGAAACTTCGTGTGGCGAGGGTTGCGGTCAGGAGAATGGCGGTGACTGTGCTGACAATGTGGCAGAGGACGTGGCCGAACAGACTGACAATTCGGCAACACTTGCAGGCGAGGTGGCGGAATGGAAAGATAAATATCTGCGTCTGTCGGCCGAGTTTGACAACTATCGCAAACGCACGCTGAGAGAGAAAATGGAACTTGTGCAGACGGGTGGCGAGGATGTTGTTAAGGCAATGCTGAATGTGCTGGATGACTTGGAGAGAGCAGTGAAGGCTATGGAGACGGCAGAGGATGTTGCTGCTGTGCGTGAAGGTGTTGTGCTGATTGCGCAGAAGTTCCACGACACTCTCAAAACCAAGAATGTGCATGAGATAGAGGCAATGGATCTGGCCTTGGATACCGACTTTCATGAGGCGGTGGCGAAGATTCCCGTTGATGAGGCGCACAAAGGAAAGATTGTGGATGTTGTCCAGAAGGGTTATAAGATGGGCGACAAAGTGATACGTCACGCAAAGGTTGTTGTGGGTGATTGAAATTTTTTAAGTGCGTGTTTTTTCGACAGAAAGGCAAGGATGTCTGCCAAAGACGAGAGAGTAAAAAACGAATAAAAAATGGCTAAGAGAGATTATTATGAGGTGTTGGGTGTTGAGAAGAATGCCAATGCCGATGAGATAAAGAAGGCCTACCGTAAGGCGGCTATCAAGTATCATCCGGACAAGAACCCGGGAGATAAGGAGGCCGAGGAGAAATTTAAGGAGGCTGCGGAGGCTTATGATGTGCTCAGCGACCAGAACAAACGAGCCCGCTACGATCAGTTCGGACATGCCGGCATGGACGGTATGGGCGGAGGCCAGGGTGGCTTTGGCGGCGGATTCAGCATGGACGATATCTTCCGCAATTTTGGCGATATCTTCGGAGGTCACTTCGGTGGTTTCGGCGGTTTTGGTGGTTTCGGTCAGCAGGGCGGAGGTCATCGTGTGAACAGAGGTTCGGATTTGAGGGTGAAGGTGAAACTGACACTCAAAGAGATCTCGGAAGGAACGACCAAGAAGCTGAAAATCAATAAGCTTGTTGCGTGTGACAAGTGTGGCGGAACGGGTGCGAAGGATTCGGACTCTTATTCGACTTGTCCCAACTGTAACGGCTCGGGTTATGTTACCGAGATTGTGAACAGTTTCTTCGGCAGGGCCCAGACCCAGCGAGTGTGTCCTACGTGTCATGGAGAGGGCAAGGTTGTTACGAAGCCTTGCGACAAGTGTCATGGTGAGGGTGCCGTGAGAGGTGAAGAGGTTGTTGAAATCAGAATTCCGGCCGGAGTGGGCGAGGGTATGCAGTTGTCGGTTAGTGGCAAGGGTAATGCTGCTCGTCACGGTGGTGTGAATGGCGATCTGCTGGTGGTTATTGAGGAGGAACACAATCCCGAATTGGTGCGTGATGGAAATGATCTGTTGCACAACTTGACGATTCCCGTAACGACTGCTATTTTGGGTGGTACGGTGGAGGTGCCGACAATAGACTCTCGCGCCAAGATAAAGATTGCTGCCGGAACGCAGGCAGGCAAGGTGTTGCGTCTGAAAGGTAAGGGATTGCCCGATGTGAATGGTTATGGCAGAGGTGATATTCTGGTTGTGGTGGATGTGGCTATCCCCACCAAACTCAACTCGGAGGAGAAAAAATTGCTCGAAAAACTGGCCGAACAGCCCAATTTCAAGAGTGTCAATACTCCGCGCGGCGAGCAGAATATTTTCGACCGTATGAGGAATTTCTTTGGTTAGTTTTTTCTATATTTTTCGTACATTTGTAAAATATAGGATGCGCCCGATGAGGCTTAAAACTAAAAATTAATAAAAAAAGAGAAAATTATGTTTGGATTTGGTGATGTGTTTGGACGCAAGCCGCGTCAGTTTTCATACAAACCTCGCTATTACGACCCCGATAAGGATGCGATAAATCAGCGCCGTATAGAGTTGGGCTTGGCGCCTATTGAGGAAAAAGAGGGGCAAGAGCAGAAACCTGGAGATGCGTTGCGCCGTAAAAAAGGATTGGCTCAACAGCGTTTTGAGGCAAGTGCTCGTGAACGAAAGAATAAATCTACCCGTTTGGCTCTCGGAGTAGCTGTCCTTTTTATTATCCTGATTTGGATGTTGATGGATATTTTTTAGTATTCAATAGGGCATTTTTTGAGGTATGAGTGGAAAGATAAGATTGTTGCCTGATAATGTGGCTAATCAAATTGCGGCCGGAGAGGTGGTCAACAGACCTGCTTCGGTTGTGAAGGAGATGATGGAGAATGCCGTGGATGCGGGCAGTAGTTGTGTTACGGTCAATTTCAGAGATGGCGGCCGCGAACTCATACAGATAATAGATGACGGAGAGGGCATGTCGCAGGCCGATGCGAGATTGGCTT
>JAGBHS010000080.1 GCA_017935385.1 Tidjanibacter sp. | reverse complement strand
GGAGATAAGGTTGCAGTTGGTGGTCCGGGTCTTGCTGCAGCACGAAAATCGAAGGCCGGAATAAGCATGTAGAAAGCGTATGGTTTCCCCGTTTGGACGAGGGTTCGACTCCCTCCAGCTCCACATAAAGCATTAAAACAAAATCCACATATCTGATGATATGTGGATTTTGTTTTAATCTCCCTCACAAGGGTTTTTAATCAATAAAAACTCTTTGACATTTGGCAACTACGGTAAGTAGTAACGTCAGCATTTCGCACCACAATGGTTTTTATTTAAAAATTTGTTTATCGGTGGCGGATTTGATGAAGGTGGATTTTATGTTCGTAGAATTCAACACCTCAAAATCTTTCACATCTTTCAGAACAAAATAAGGCATCTCAGCAACCTTCTCCACACTCAAATCATTGAATTTTATCCCCTCCACATCCTCAATCAAAATAGCAGGACGCAGGTCAGGATTCTCGGTCTCTATCTGCACATTATTGAATCTTATATTCTTAGCGTGCCTTACGAAAAGGCCGTAAACCGGCAAAACTCCAAAAATAGAGGGCTCGGGATATGAGGTTTCACACTCGGGAATATCATAAGGCTCACGCGATTGAATAAGATCACGATCCTCTTTGGGCAGGCCTCCGCTATTGGGACCACCCTTACCCGTAATACCCTCGCTGGTAAAGAACGTATTACTCAACAACTGGTTGCGGGCGTCTTCCATTGTCAACCCTCCTTTATAGCTGATAAACAGGTTGTTTACCGTCACATCCTCCACCTTGTAGCCGGGAATGCCCGCAATGATTGAAGCATAACGACAATCGGCATCTTTTACGGTCATATTCGATATGTTCACCCTGCGAATCGTACCCACAGGACGTCCCGCAGGACCACGACCACGATTGCCCAAACGAATAAAAAACGGAGAATTGCATATATCACGCATTGATATGTTAGAGATGTTTATATCCTCAATTGTACCTCCATCCACACACTCAATAGCTATACCACGACAATGATCAAAAACACAATTCGAGATAGTGATGTTCTTAAATCCGCCCAACGACTCGGTACCCATTTTGATACGTCCCGTCGGTCCATCCAAGTCGGGTGCTTTCGTGATGGTCTTTCCAAACTCTCCCGTCAGGAACGTTCCCGGGTCATAGCCCGACACCTGACAATTCGTTATAGTGATATTCTCACACGGTTTGATATATCCCAACGAATAAGCACTCTTCAACACAATTCCGTCATCATTCAAACAATTGACCGTACAATTTGAAACTCTTACATTGGCACAGCAATCAATATCAATACCGTCACGATTAGAGTCAATTTTCAGATTATCTATTGTTACATTATCGGCCCCCACAAGCCATAGCACTCGTGCGCCTCCCATTGACACACTGAAATCGCGGAACAACAGATTTCTGCTCTCCCTGACGGTAAAGATACGACTCGGAACGGGATAAGGGATATCTGTACCGAAGCCACGAGTCACAACTCCTGCTCCATCAATCAGTCCGCTACCAACAACAGCCGCATTGAAGATATTTTTGGCAATAAACAATGAGCCGTCCCACTTGGCAAAGCTACCGTCTTCCAGACGTTCAACATACCCCTCCTGCTCGGTGGGTAATGCGGCACGCAACACACATCCCGAGTCCAGCATCAGAGTTACGTTACTCATCAATTCTATCACAAAGCAATCATACGTTCCCGCCGGCACGAATACCGTTCCTCCTCCGTTGGCATTTGCCGCCTCTATTGCCGCATTGATTGCACCGCTATCGCTACGTTCATCACCACTTACAGCGCCATAGTCCAAAATATTATACATCGATTTGGTCTGCGCACCGACCGACATCGCCCCAAACAGCAACATCAGAGCCACAAAAAATCTCTTCATATCCATATAGTTTTTGATTTAATTTTTCAATTTCCATAAAGATACTCTTTTATTTCCATTTTCACTACTCCACAGCCAGATAAAAAAAACAGGAGGTCATTTCACAACGACCTCCTGCCCGATTTTCACATCCTAAAAAATATTCTATTTTATCTCATCGGCACTAAATGACCTCTATTCCCTGCTCTTCACAAAGTTTCAAGCTCATTTCGCGCAATTTGAATTTCTGAATCTTTCCACTACCCGTCAGCGGGAACTCCTTAACAAAGAAAATGTACTTCGGAATCTTGTGACGAGAAATCTTTCCTCTACAAAATTGTCTTACATCCTCAGGTTTAAGTTCGGCGGCATCCTCATTCATAATGATAAACGCACCTACTTCCTCGCCAAATTTCTTTGAAGGAACGCCCACTACCTGCACATCACTCACTCCGGGCAATTTATAAAGGAACTCCTCTATCTCGCGCGGATACACATTCTCTCCGCCACGAATAATCATATCCTTAATACGGCCCGTAATGCGATAGTTTCCATTCTCATCTTTCACACCCAAGTCTCCCGAATGGGCAAAACCATTCTTATCAATAACCTCGGCCGTAGCTTCGGGATTGTTATAGTAACCCTTCATCACGTTGAATCCGCGGCAACACATCTCGCCCTGCACACCAACAGGGCACTCCTCGCCCGTTTCGGGGTCAAGTACCTTAACCTCCACGTGGTCATAATCACGACCCACCGTCGTGCAACGCACCTCAAACGGATCGTCATAATGGGTATGAGTCATTCCAGGAGATGTTTCGGTCAGGCCATACACACTTGTTACTTTCAGGTACATCTTCTCCTCTACTTGCTTCATCAACTCCACCGGACACAATGAACCGGCCATAATACCCGTACGCAGACATGTCAAGTCGAACATGTCGAACATCGGGTGATTGAGTTCGGCAATAAACATTGTCGGCACACCATACAACGCCGTACAACGTTCCTTGTGAATCGAAGCCAATGTCACCAGCGGATCGAAACGTTCCACCATGACTTGTGTACATCCGTGCGTAAGGCAGTTCATTGTTGCCAACACAACGCCGAAACAATGGAACAAAGGCACGCAAACGCACAACTTGTCATCCTGCGTAAATTTCATTGCCTCGCCCGTATAGAATCCGTTATTGATGATATTATAGTGGGTAAGCATAACACCTTTCGGGAAACCCGTTGTTCCCGAGGTATACTGCATATTCACAACATCATGACACGTTACCGTCTTTTTTATGGCCTCCAACTCCTCATCTTCGGTATTCTCTCCCAACAACAGCAACTCACTGGTATTGTACATGCCACGGAATTTCTCCTGACCTACATACACCACGTTCTTCATCTTCGGGAAACGTTTGCTGGCCAAATGACCACGCTGACATTCACGCAACTCGGGCAACATCTGGTACACCATATCCACATAATTGGTGTCCCAGGTACCATCCGTAATACACAACGTATGCATATCCGAGTTCTCCACCAGAAACTCCAACTCACTCTGTTTGTAATTGGTGTTAACCGTAATATAAACCGCACCAATCTTTGCACAAGCATAGAGGAATGTCAGCCAATCGGGCACATTCTGGGCCCATATACCGACATGCGTTCCTTTTTTTACTCCGATGGCAATCAAACCTTTTGCCATCTCATCCACACGATGGTTAAACTGCGACCATGTGAATCGTATATCGCGATCTGAATAGACTACATACTCCTTATCAGGCGTAGTGGCGGCCCAATGTTCAAGAAAATCGCCAAGTGTTCTGTTTGATAATTCCTGCATATGTCGGTCTATTAGAATGGAACATATACTACCGCCAGTATCTTGGCAGCCTTATCTCCTGCCGCGTGAACATGATGTTTCACGATACAGTCATAGTGAATACTGTCACCCGTGCCGAGTAAATATTTATGTTTGCCATAGTCAATCTCAACTTCACCTTCAAGCACATAAATAAACTCTTCGCCCTCATGGTTCTGAGTAACATACTCGTGTGTTTCAGACGGTTTGATATCAATTACGAACGGTTCGATATGGCGATTCTCCTTCGCATTGGAGAGCGGGAAATATCTCATAAGATCAACCTGAGATGCATTATCGTTCGAGAAATCATAACCGCCCTTACGTTCGGCAGCACGGCACACAACAGCACCAAGGCTCTCCACATCATCCAAAAAAGTTCCTAGTCGTACACCCAAAGCTCTGGCTATCTTAATAAGGGGAGCCAATGACGGTAGCGTATTTCCACCTTCGATTGTCTCAATCTGCTCGACAGTCAGCAGAGCACGTTCGGCCAAAGTTTCTACATCCATGTTCTTCGATTCGCGAATAGCGCGAATTTTCATTCCTGCACCTGTTTTACTTTCCATAATTTTGTACTCTTTTTGTTTTATACGACTAACCTTCTTTTAGGTATTTTGCAAAAATATTAAAAATTCACAAAAATGGCACAGAAGGCCTCTCCAATAAGCACAATTTAAGAATTAAATAACATAAAATCTGTTTTACAACAAAAATTAAACACACGTTCTACACATTGGACAGACATGATATTTTTTGATTAAATTTGCACATTATTACAAAAAAAACGACATGAAGAAAAAGGTT
>JAGBHS010000008.1 GCA_017935385.1 Tidjanibacter sp. | reverse complement strand
TAGCAGTGAGGTTCCACCTCTTCCCATTCCGAACAGAGAAGTTAAGCTCACTAACGCCGATGATACTGCATTTAGTTGTGGGAAAGTAGGTAGCCGCCTTTTCAAGGGAGAATCAGAGATGGTTCTCCCTTTTTTTGTTGTGGTGGTAAGAAAGTAGTAGTTATAGTGTTGTGTTTTGCAGCGAGGTAGGTTGTGAGTGAATGTTGTGTGTGGTGGAGGGATAAAACCTTCTGAGCAGGAACCACTAATATAATAATAGGTATAAAAAAGCCACTCTGAAAAGAGTGGCTTTTGGGTATAATATCGGTCAAGAACAGTTTTTCTCAGACTCTCATATAAAGGCTGTTCTGCATAGAGATAGAAGCAGAGAACTATTTCATGCAAATGCAAGAGAGGGCTCGTCCTGTGTGGCCACCACTGCCACGATGAGAGAAATATTCGTCGCAGTGACAAATGGTACATATGGGATTTATCTCAATATTCTGTTCCTGCAAACCGATATTTAACAACTGCATGCGATTTATCTCTTTCAGATCTATGTGGTGACGGCTGGCTGCATAGTCGGGATAGTTGTTGTGCCCTATGCTCGCAACAATCTGATTATAAAACGCCTCATTGGTTTCGTAACAACACAGGCCTGCTCCTGCACCTATTCCGGCAATAATGTTTTCTGTCTGACAATCAAACTTTTGAATCATTGTCAGTACGGTTTTCTGTGTGATTTGGGCTGCTGTTCCGCGCCAACCGGCATGTATGGCTGCGACAACCTTCCTGACCGGATCGTAAAGAAGAACAGGAATACAATCTGCCGTTTTTATACATAACATCACATTTTTTCGGCTGGTTATGAGAGCATCGGTTTCGGGAATAGAGTCTTTTTTGTCGGGGAACACACCTCGTCCACACTCTGCCTCTGTCACGATGGCAATGTTGGCCGTATGACACTGTTTCGGAAAGACGAATCGGTCAAGTGCAATTCCCGAGATACGAGCCACTTCCATGCGATTTCTCAATACCGTATCGGGATTGTCGCCAACCGAGAAACCAATATTCATTGAACTGAATTCTTGTTCGGAGAAACCGCCTTTGCGGGTTGTTTGAAGATGTACCAGATCATTGAATGTTGACAAATTGTCGAAGTACATCATATTGTTCTTTTCAAACATATCGTATAGCAGAAAGTTATATTAAAATAAAACCCTCCATGCGGAGGGTCTTGTTTGCGTTATATTCTTTTCTAACTGTTAGATGGAAATGTCAAGCACCTCAAATTTAACCTGTCCGGCCGGAACGGTAACATCTACAACGTCGCCTTTTTTCTTACCAATAAGTGCCTTGCCGATAGGAGTGCCAACAGAAAGTTTGCCCTCTCTGAGGTTGGCCTCATGGTCGGATACGAGAGTATAAACAACGGTTTTGCCGGTATTGTGGTTTTTAAGCGTCACCTTGTTGAGAATCTGAATCTTGCTTGTGCCTACACGGGATTCGTCCAGAATGCGGGCATTTGCCAACGTCATCTCCATGTTCATGATGCGTGCTTCGAGGTTTCTTTGTGCCTCTTTTGCAGCATCATATTCGGCATTCTCCGACAAGTCGCCCTTATCGCGAGCTTCTGCAATGGCGGCAGCGGCTTTGGGACGTTCCTCTATTCGCAACTGGTCTAATTCTGCTTTTAATTTGTTGTATCCTTCCTTTGTTAAATATACGGTTTCAGCCATGGCTTCAATGTAAAAAAATCTCGTTTATAAATAGACAAAAAGGATAAAAGAACTCTAATCAGCCGATTAGAATCCTTCTCCCATTAATAACATAACAAAGGTAGGAATATTTTTCTTGTAAACAAAGTTTTCGTTCCATTTTGTTTAGCAATGTTGTGGCAGGATGGTATGAGAGGGGGCAATATTTGTTGTTTTGATTGGTCGTAGAATGATGAGAGAGGATTGAAAAATGACATTTTGTGCGAGTGTAAAAAACTTGTGTAGTGGCATAGATATTGCAAAAAGACATAGTGTGAAGAGATGTTTGTGACGAATGCTTATCATTTAATAATCAAAATAATATAGCTATGAATAGATTTTACACGATTATGTTTATGGTACTGTTTGGAACGTTGTCGGCCACGGCACAAACGGTACGTTTCGGATTCAGGGGCGGCGCTAACGAGAGTCATTATTCGTTTGATAAGTTTGCGTTGGACGGCAATGCCGTCACCCCGCTTCGTGGGGCAGAAAATGGATATCAGGTAGGAGCAGTAATGCGCATCCAGATACCGAAATTCATTCATATTCAGCCCGAGTTGAACTATCAGGTCAGGAATTATACGTTGCTTACGAGTGGCGATAATTTTAGTGGCAAGCGCAACGAATTCAAGAGTACGACCATAAAGTTGCCTGTAACTATGGGCTTCAATATTGGTGCGTTACGACTTTTTGGAGGCCCTGTGTTTACGTTGGATTCGACAGTGAAGAATAGGGATGATGCCGGCGAGATGGATATTGAATTTGATGATAGTGAGGTGGCTTTTGTTGTGGGCGGTGGTTTTGATATTAAAAACTTTTTTATTGATTTACGCTATACTACATTTGGCGGGTCAACTTACTCAACCATATCTATCAACGATGCGAGTTATAAGGCGAAAGTTCTGACCGATGAGTTGTGGGAACTGAGTGTGGGCTTTTTCTTCTGATAAATATACAATAGGGGCAAGATCTGCCCCTCCTTTTTAAACAAAAACTCTTGTGGTGCCAAATATTGATGTTACTACTTCCCATACTTCATCGCTTCATGCCTTTCCTTCTTTGGGGCGATGCAGAAATAAAATGTTCTCTTGGAGACTCTATTTTTTAGATACCTGTGTCGGTAATTATCATAATAAATGTTATTTTTGTAATGCTATGGGAAAAATGAGGAGTATATTTCGTTATCTGTCCGAACATCGTATGTCACCATCCTTTTTTGTGATGCTGGCACTGGCCTTTTTGTTGTGGTTTGTGACCAAGTTGGGCTATGTTTATACGGTGGAGTTACCGGTAACAATCAATCTGGAAGGGAATAAATTTGAAGTTTCATGTATTGTGGAGGGCAATGGGCGTCATCTTATGAAGTATAAATCAAAGAGGAAACGAAATATAGAGTTGGAAATGGCGGAACTTAAACTATCTTCGCCCGATCAATTGGGTTTCCAAAGTGTGGATCAGACCTCGTTATTGACGGCATTGTCGCGCCGATATAGTGATGTGCGAGTGGTGTCGGTTGGTAATACAGATATTTTTATTTCATCACAGACAGAGTGAACAGGATAGCATTGACAGGCGGCATTGGGAGTGGCAAGAGTGTGGTTTGTCGCGTGTTCTCGTTGCTGGGCATTGCCATTTACGACAGCGACTCGAGAGCCAAACGTCTTATGGCCGAGAGTGAAGATGTCAGAAAGCGTCTTTGTGCCGAATTTGGAGATGATATATATGTAGACGGAATTTTGAACCGAGCAGCATTGGCCGCACGTGTCTTCTGTGACAAGGCGGCTTTGTCGCGTCTTAATGCCATAGTCCATCCTGCTGTCTTACATGACTTTGACTGTTGGGCAGAGGAACGTGCCGCACAAGGTGACAGGTATGTGATTATGGAGAGTGCCATTCTTTTTGAAAACAATCTTGATAAAGGTTTTGACTATACGGTAGCGGTTGATTCACCGTTGGAGATACGTTTGGAACGCAGCATGAGGCGTGATAGGGCTACTCGTGAGCAGATATTGGCCCGCATGGCCAATCAGTTGCCGCAAGAAGAGGTGAATTCTCGTGCCGATTATGTCATTTATAAAGATGGCGATAAAATGGTGTGGGAACAGGTGCTGGCCTTGGATAAGGTTTTTGAAGCATAGAGAGATATGAAGTGGAAAGGGAGAGAGTTGGATTTGAGTGGGGCGATGGTTATGGCCATAGTGAACGTGACGCCCGACTCTTTTTTTTCGCAGAGCAGAACGCAGAGTGCCTACCAGATAGAGGTGGCGGTAAGGCGTGCAGTTACTGATGGTGCCCGAATAATAGATATTGGAGGATTTTCGATCCGTCCCGATGCCGAGGATGTGGCAGAAAGAGAGGAGATAGAACGAGTTCTGACCGCATTGGAGGTGGTGACAAGAGTGGCTCCGGAGGTGGCGGTTTCGATAGATACTTTCAGGGCCGGCGTGGCGCAGGCCGTATTGGAACAACGAGGAGATTGCATCATAAACGATGTGACGGCAGGAGAGCATGAGCCGGAAATAATTGATGTGGTTGCACGTTATGGTGTCCCGTATGTGATGATGCACAACAGAGGGGTGTTGGATGCCATGATGAGCAATACGGAGTATGAAAATGTAGCGAATGAGGTGACTCAATATCTTGTGGCACGTGCCGACTATGCTCGCAGACGAGGTGTGGAGAATATAATACTCGATCCGGGATTTGGTTTTGCAAAGACTACGGAACAGAATTATGCACTGTTGGCAGGCATGGAACGGATTGTTGCAACGGGGTATCCCGTCTTGGCGGGACTGTCGCGCAAGTCGATGATATATAAGGTATTGGGTGTAGATCCGCAAGGGGCTTTGAATGGCACGACGGCTCTCCATTGGGAGTGTTTGCGAAAGGGTACGAAGATATTGAGAGTGCATGATGTGCGTGAGGCAGCGGAGACAATAAAACTTTTTGAATATTATTGTAAACATGGAGATAGGATTTGACGGATTGATTGTCGGAGTGGCAACATTTCTTATTATCGGAGTGTTCCACCCGATAGTGATAAAGGCGGAGTATTATTTCGGAGTGCGTTGTTGGTGGGTGTTTCTGCTGGCGGGTCTGGCGAGTTGTGTCTTTTCGCTTTTTGTCAACGATATGGTGCTTAGCGTATTGGGTGGCGTATTGGGATTTTCGTGTTTTTGGTCGATAGGCGAACTGTTTGAACAGCGAAAGAGAGTTACGCGAGGTTGGTTCCCGAAGAATGAGAAGAGAAAGGATTGAGATATGGGACAGATGATTGAGGTGCGCGATTTGCGCAAGAGATATGGCGAATTGGAGGTGCTGAAAGGCGTAACTCTGGGTGTTGATCGCGGTGAAGTGGTCAGTATTGTTGGGGCGAGTGGTGCCGGAAAGACCACGTTGTTGCAGATAATTGGTACACTCAATCGTGCCGACGGAGGTAGTGTCCTTATAGATGGCAAGGAGGTTTTATCGCTGAAAGACAGGGAATTGTCGAAGTTTCGTAACGAGCATATCGGTTTCGTGTTTCAGTTCCATCACTTGTTGCCGGAATTTACTGCTTTTGAGAATGTGTGCTTGCCGGGCTTTATCGGCGGTCGCAGTCGTGAAGAGGTGGAGTGTAGGGCGCGTGAACTGATAGAGATGATGGGGTTGCGTGATAGGATGACCCACAAACCGGCCGAATTGTCGGGAGGAGAGCAGCAACGAATCTCCATTGCGCGTGCATTGATAAACTCTCCGTCGGTGTTGCTGGCCGACGAACCGTCGGGAAACCTCGACAGCCGCAACAGAGAGGAGATACATCGTCTGTTCTTTGAGTTGAGAGATAAGACGGGACAAACGACCGTTATTGTTACCCATGACGAGGGTTTGGCCTCTATGTGTGATAGGAAATTCACGATGCAGGACGGCCTTATTGTTTCGGTAGAGTAACTTCGTGGAGGTGCGTGTGTTGCAGGGCGAGTTATGAATGAGGAAAGAATGAAAAATATGAATGCAGAACAGGAGAGTGTGAGAGAACTTCTTGAACGACTCCATGACAGATATAACAGAGAGGATTTTATTACTGACGACCCCATCTCTATACCTCATATGTTCTCGATGCGTGAGGACAGGGAGATAAGCGGTTTCCTGGCGGCAACCATAGCATGGGGCAACCGAAAGGCGATAGTCAAGAGTGCGCGCCGTATGGTTGAGTATCTGGATGGTGCGCCGTATGATTTTGTACGCAATGCCGAGGAGAGTGATTATAGAGGTTTGGAGAGTTTTGTGCATCGCACTTTCAACGGACGCGATTTTGCCTCATTTGTCAGGGCATTGGGACGTTTCTATAATGAGTTTGGTGGCCTCGGGGAGTTTTTTGAACAACGGTATCTGGAAACGGGAGATATGCGTGTGGTGTTGTCGCAGTTTCGTCAGGAGTTTTTCTGCATTCCTCACGAACAACGATGCGAAAAACATCTCTCCTCAATAGATCGGAAGGCGGCATGTAAACGTCTGAATATGTATCTTCGCTGGATGGTGCGCAGGGATGACAGAGGAGTGGATTTCGGTATGTGGGAGAGGATCCCTATGTCGGCTTTGTATCTGCCTTTGGATGTTCATTCGGCCAATACGTCCCGTTCGTTGGGTCTTCTTATGCGTCGCCAGAATGATTGGAAGGCGGTGGAAGAGGTGACGGAGACGTTGCGCAGATTGGATGCAAAGGATCCGGTGAGGTTTGATTTTGCACTGTTTGGTGCTGGTATTAACGGAAGCGAACTGTTGTAAGGATGGCGAACGATTGGTTCAGTTTCAAACGTTTTACCGTACGTCAGGATGTGACGGCCATGAAGGTGGGTACGGATGGAGTGCTTATCGGAGCATGGGCCACGATTGACGAGGGGTGCGGCAGGGTGCTTGATGTAGGTGCGGGTACGGGGCTGATTGCCCTTATGGCGGCGCAACGTACCGAATCGTGGGGAGCAGAGATTGTCGGAGTGGAGTTGGATGAGGCCGCGGCAGGACAAGCTGCGGATAATTGCAAGGCATCTCCATGGGGCAACCGAATCACGATAATAAACAGCGATGTGGCTGATTTTGCAACTAAGACGGAACAGGGTTATGATGCAATTGTGTCCAATCCGCCGTTTTTTGTGAATTCTCTGGAATCGCCGTCGCAGATGCGCAATCAGGCGAGACATACGGTCACACTTACTTATGACGGGTTGTTGCAGTCGGTGAAGAGTTTGCTGAATGATGGTGGTGCATTCTCGGTGGTGCTGCCTTATGAGTCGAGAATGGATTTTGTGTGCAGGGCCATGGAGAGAGGCTTGTCATTGGAACGCGAAACGGTGGTGTATGCCAAGCGAAACGGAGTTCCCAAACGGGTGCTGTTGGGGTTCAGAAGCGGGACACTGCTTTGTGGTTATATGCGTGACGAACTTGTTATTCATGAAGGAGCAGGTTATACGGAAGAGTATAAAAGACTTACGGGAGATTTTTATTCGGATAAGTTGTTGGGAGGGAAAGAGTGAGAGTGTAAGTGTAAGGTAAACCGTAATGGAGGTATTTAGCCCCCATAAATATAATAATGTTTAAAAAAGTGTTAAATTTGTAGAAACCGAAAAAACATAAATAATTATGAAGAGATATGTATTGATGGCCGTGACAAGCATGTTCGCAATGATGCTGGCGGGCGTAGTTGTAGGCCAGGAGAGTGATTTGAGAGTCAGGAAAGCAGGTTTTGTACAGAATGCTGATGGCAGTGTGATGTATAGCGCACCTTCAACCCGAATAATTGTGGACATTACAGTGCGCACCGAGAGTGTGAAGATAGGTCCTTATGCAAGGTTTGCCCAGAATTGTCTTGGCGTGATTGCGCCGTTGAGTGATAAGGTTAATAGCGAGATTGTGGATGTGAAACTTTCGTATGTGGAGTCGGGCTCGGCTCCCGCACCATTGGCACAACTACCGGAGATGACACAGCAGGCAATCTCTTTGACCCGTTCGCAGGACGATTTCGTTAAGGTGTTGCCCGACCGTTTGAGCAGTATGGATAAGAGTGCCGATATGATGGCACGTGAGGCGGCCAATACTATTTTTTCGATTCGCAAAAACCGCATGGAACTTATCACCGCACAGGCCGGAGAGAATGTGTTCGGAGCAGGTTTGAAGGCGGCTTTGGATGAGTTGGAACGTTTGGAGAACGAGTACTTGGCTCTGTTCCTTGGCAAGACCACTGTTACAACACAGTCTTATCGTTTCGAGGTGATTCCCGAGAGAAGCAAAACAGCCTATGTGGTTTGTCGTTTTGCAGAGGATAATGGAATTTTGCCCCAGAGTGATGTCAGCGGTCAGCCGGTAATGTTGGAAGTGAAACCGGATGGCAGATACGATTCGATAGTTCCGTTCGTGGATCCCAAGGAGGCTTCGCGTATCTCTTACGAGAAATTCCATGTGGCTTCAAATGCCGCTTGTCGTGTTATGTCGGGTACCAATGTGTTGGCCGAGAAGGTTATTCCCGTATTCCAGATGGGCGACTTGTATGATATTAATCGCGAAACCCTGCCGACCGAATTAAGAACAAAGTAGAATGAATCATACGCTTAAAATGACCGAACTGCTCCGCCAACTCAAAAGAGAGAAGAACGGAGCAGTGGTCGAGAACATGGAGTTGCGTGGAATTCATTATCCACTTAATTATGGAGTGAGTCAGTTTACACTGAAACAGATTGCCACGCAGTATGGTACGGACGATGCGTTGGCCCGATTCCTCTATTCCCAGCAGGTACGTGAACTGCAACTGAGTTCTTTTCTGATAGCCGATGCGGCGGCTCTAACCTTGGACGGGTTGGAGTTCTGGCTGTCGGGTGTGAAAAACACCGAGTTGGCCGAGAACTTTGCCTCGTCACTACTTTCAAAGAGTAAGATTGTCAAAGAAGCGGTGGCGCAGATGCTGGCTGCGGACGACGATATGCTGAAATATTCGGCATTGGTGTGCGTTGTCAAGTCGCCCGGGAGTTTCGACAGTGCCGAAAAGAGAGCCTTCGTAGAACAGTTCGGTTCATGCGGAAAGCCACTTCTCGAAAGCGTTGCCGACAGAATAGAGATGCAACTCAACTATTGAGTCAGGACTCTCGCGGTGCCGCTACCTCCAACTCCCCGAATCGGATAATCATATCTTCGAGTTTGTAGGAACTTACCACGCCGCTTTGTCGCCACATGACCTCTCCATGTCTGAATATCATCAGTGTCGGTACGGAACGAATGTTGTATCGATGGACCAATTGTGCATTTGCGGCCGAATCGATATCGAGTTTCAAAATGACAATTCGTTCGCCCATGTTGGTTTGCAGGTCGTTCAGTATGGGCTGCATCATTTTGCAGGGCCCGCACCACGATGCATAGAACTCAACCAATACGGGCCGGGTACCGTTTATTGTTGTGTAAAAATCCTCTGCTTTCATCTTTTTATGCCATTGTTCACTTGTTGTTTTGCAAGTGAGTTTCTGTTATGAAAGGATGCAAATACTATTCCAAACGGTTCACCCGTGATAGAGAAATAAAAAAAGGAACACTCCACGTGGAGTGTTCCTTTTTTTTATTGTTGTGACTGTGTTTATAAAATCCACGGGAATCGGAAGCAGGTTTCGTCATAGAGAGCATAGTCGGCAGTTCCGTTCACTGCGAAGGTCTTTATTACGGCAGCCTCTTTGAGCAGCTCTTTTGCCAATACAATGGTGGAGCCGGTTTTGATGCGGTCATCCACGAGCAATATGCGTTTGCCCTTGAAATCGAAATCAATCGCTTCCAATAGTTGCGGTTTGTCATATTTGGGACGTTGCTGCTCGTCGCGCAGATTGATGCGCAACAGACACACTTTCTTGCCCAATCTCTGATTAAGAATTGCCGCGGGGAGGATGCCGCCGTTGGCGATGGCTACTATCAGGTCAAATTCTTCGTTTATCTCAATGGTGCGGAAACGTTCCAGCACCTCTTCAAATGTTTTTGTGTTCATGTTTTTTTATTTTCGTTTTTTCGGGTACGTTAAATCGGGTTCGGCGGCGGTCAGTATCTTCATGAGAGCATATCTGTCGTCAGGGTCGAGAATGTAGTGAGGCTTTGCTCCCGGGTAGGGATGTCCTGTTTCCGCCTCTGCAACAAGGTGGGCTATGCTCGGTAATTGTTTGATGAATACCGTATTGTCGCAAACCAACAAGGCGGCTTTCCCGTTGAGGTAGACGCAATATTCGCCGAACATTTTTCGACACTCAACGACGCCCATTTCGGCAATCTGACCACACACATATTCCACAAAATCCTTTGATGATGCCATAACCGTCTTGCTTTTCCCGATCACAAATATACTAAACTCTCTCTAAAACCACATCATTACGAGGTATGAAAAAAGCCGCGACAACATGTCGCGGCTCTCTTTCTTATAGAGATAACTTACTCTGCAACAATGTTGAGAGGGGTGAGGGTTACAGGACCCAACAGACCTGAATCCTGAACCGGCCAGCGAGCCGCGGTGAATCCTCCGTTTGCATCACGGCTGTCGAACGAACGTACCGAGAAATTGATGTTGTAGAATATCTTCCACTGTACGTCGGTCTGGTCGTTATGTCTGATGCGGTTCTCCATAGAGTTGGCAACCTTCACTACCAATTCGCCTCCCTTTGCGGCCTGCTCTTTGCTGATAGTTACCGCAAAAGGCTTCTCAAATACGGTGCCCAGATACTCGCCATTGAGATAAACCGAGGCATTTTCGCATACCTGACCGAGATCGAGTCGCCATGCATCGGCCTCTGCAAGTGCGGGAAGAGTGGTCTTGTACTCGGCAGTTCCGCTGAAAATCTCATAAGCCTTACCGTATTTGGTCCAAGATTCGAGTTTCTTCACACTCTTTGCATTCGGCAATTCGGGGCCGCCTTTGGTGAAGGTGATATCCCATTCGCCAGCGAGTTCCTGTGCGGGAGCACTCTCCTCATAGAAGTTGTAAGGTTCGCCACTATACTGACCGGCAAAGGTTTCGAGCAGATATGACTCGTTGGGCAATATCTTCATGAATACCTCGATGGTACCGTTGTTCATGCGAACGTTTCCGTAACCGAAGGCGTCGGTCATCGGGTTGTAGATACCGATAGTCTGAGCCTCGGCATCAACGGGAACCCAACCCTCAAACGGCTCGGTGGTGTTGTTTTTCAGGAAGTAGTATTTGCCACCATCCTCTTTTACGCGGCTGATGCTGTGCAGACCGAGGTCGAACATGGTTTCGCGGGTAACACCTGCTTTTGCAATCATGTCATCCAGACTCTCCGAAATCATAATCTGACCCTTGCCGCATTTTGCAACCTGAATATTGCCTTCGCTGACAAATTTGAGCGATTTTTTGAGCTTGTCCATTGCAGCTCTGTCGGCATCAAGATTCGAAAGACCCGGGATGTCGTTGGGCAGTGAGTTCTGAACGATTACAGTAGCTCCTTTTTCTGCCAACTCCACGAGTTTCTTGAAGGTGCTGAACAACATCTTGTCGCACTGCGGGATTACGATGGTCTTGTATTCTGTTCCGCCGTTGGTTACCAACTTGCCGTTCTTTACAGAGAGGTTCTCGCTAACCATTTTGTCGGTGATGTAGTCCCATGTGTAACCTTTTTCGTAGAGGTATGATGCATACTCGCCGATAGCGGTCTGATTCGGAGTGTTCTGTCCCATGTGGAAAAGAAGCGGTTCTCTGCCACGTTCAGAGAGCAGGTTGGTAGCATCAAAGAAGAGCAGAATGTCATTGTCCGGATTACCTGCCTGCAAGAAGGTCTGGCAACGGGCAACGTATTTGTTGAATGCTCCGAAATCCCCCCAGAAACTGTTGGTCGGCTGGAAGTGTACCGATGCATAGAACAACCATCCGGGCCATGTCGCATCCTCGGGCGAGAGGCATGTTCCGTGCCAGAAGATGTGGTTTACACCTGCCAACAGATAGATGTCGGTAGCGGTTTTTACGTCACCCAGCGTTGAACGGAAATGTTCGTCGAGCCATGTGGCTGCCTCTGCCGAGGTGAGGGGTTTGTCGGTTACGTGAGCTGCCGAAGATGCGGTCTTCATACCGATAACGGCACGGCCTTCTGTCTCGGGAACGTCACTCACACCGTAAAGGTCCATGATGTTGGCGGGCGAACCGTGAGCCTGGTTTCTGATACCTTTGCCCTGTGCTGCTGCCCACTCCTGCCACATGGTTGAATATTTTTCCAAGAGCAGGTCGTTGATGGTGCGACGGTAGTCGAACAATACACGATTACCGGTCTCTTTGTCTTCACTCACATTGAGCAATTCGTGCATGTGAGGTTTCAGGTCGTAGCCACGACGAGCCTCAAACTCCTCAAAGAAGTTCTCGGTCCAGTCCGAGTTGCCAGTCGCATCGTCTACCTCATAAGAGTCGTTGAAGTAGTAGCGAAGATAGCTGAGGTCGTAACCTTCAAATGCTTTGTCGAACTCTTTCAGATAGTTGGTGATTGCTCTGCCCGAGAAGTGGTCGATAACGTCACCCTCTCCGCCGGGGCCTGCACGTTCAACCATCTTGCCGTGCCAACCGAGGAACAGCGCACATACGGTCCAGTCACCTTCGGGAGCGACCCAATCCAATGTGCCATCTTCTTTAACCTTGTCGGTAAGTTCAATATATTCGCCAGCCGCGCTGTTTGCCGTAACTGCCATCAGTGGCAATGAATGAGGGTAACGCACCTGCTCAAATGCATACTGCTGCAAACTATCATTCTTTGCCAACGGATACTCCAACTGTGACACGTCGGCTTTCAGACCCAATGTGCGAACCATAGGCTCCTGAATGTATTCGATTTTCTCTGCGATGCCTTCGCCACCTTTTACTTTGTAGATCTTGGGTGCCAGATAGCGGCAAGCATCTTCGGGCTCTACCCACGGGCCACCGAACGGCCATCCCGATGCGTTGGCGAGGTCGATACCGATATCTCTTTTCTGTGCTTCGTTGAGGGTGAACTGGAAAATGTCCATCCATTCGGGCGAGATGAAATCGAGATATTCATCCTCGAAACCGATGGTTCCATAGATGGGGGTAATCTCCATACCTCCGAGATTTGCATCCTGATACTGGTCGAGCATATAGATGATATCCTGCTCGTTTGTTGCACTTCCGGGCCACCACCAACGTGACCAGGGTTTGGTTTGTTGGGTTATCTCGGGCCAACCTAATTCGCCCGTCTCCTGTACGGTGGTTTCAGCACCGCCACAACTTACCATGAAGAAGCCTGCCACACCTAAGAAAAGTGATTGCAACGCCTTCAAGGTTAAAGATTTTCTCTTCATAGTTTAGAATGGTTTTATTTTGGTTTAAGATTTTGAATTTGTTTGTCTGCTTTACCATGCAAGATAGACAAAAAAACTTAAAATTTAACATGTTGTCACTGAATTTAATATGAGTTGTGACGAAAAAAAGTATTTTTTTGTTATTTTTGATTTGTGGCATTTTGATACCAGGTAAATATTAAATAGAAAGTTTGTGTATGAGAAAAATTTTTAATGTTCTGACTGTTGTCGCGGTGACAATGTTTTTAGTCTCGTGCGGCAAAGAATCGGCCGACGCGGATTTGAGATACAAGGTTGTCGGTTCTGATATTATCGTGGATGCGTCTGATTTTCTGGACGATATTCCGCGTCTGCATTTGGTGCAGGATGCTGCATCGTTGGGAGTGGATTGGCTCTATAACGATTTTGCCATCCAGTTCCGTACCCATGCCGATTTCACCATCTCCAATTATTTCAAGGATGTGACTTTCCCCGAGAGTGGTACTTATTATCTCTATGTGCGTGCCGTAGGTCAGCAGTATGCTCCTTATGGTCAGCGGTCAAGAGCTTCAATCGAACGTGCGCTTCTTAATCAGCAGCCCGGTCAGCGACCTGTTCAGGTGCCCGAGGGCTCGAACGGTGCATTCCGTCTGCGTGTGAATGATGCCTATGTTGAGGGTAGTTTCGGAGATAAATTGGGAGCGGAGATGAAACGTGCAGGTGTGTTTGAGGTTGAGAAAGGTGAGGTGGCTCATCTGATGATTACCCGCATAACCGGTTCACCGGCATTGGATTGCATCGTGTTGTCTAAAAATCCCAACCTCACCGAAGAGGATCTTATGGACAAACAGTTGCCCGACTATATGGAGTTGTTGCATGAGTATGCCATTCCGCAGTCGAGTTGCGTAAAGTTTGGTGACCTGACGGGTGACGGCAAGACCGATTTTGTGGTCTTTTCAAGCGGCTATTCTTCTTATGCATTTGATCATTCGGGCAAGATGTTGTGGTCGTGGGAGGCTCCCGAGGAGAACACCAGATTGAGGGCGCAATTTGAGGCTCCGGGTCTGGTTTGGGACTTCGATCGTGATGGAAAGGCCGAGTTGGTGCAGTGGAGAGAGTTTGACGGTAAGGAGTGGCTTATCATGGCCGATGGTATGACGGGTAAGATTCTCCAGCAGACACCGTGGCCGACGGCGCCTCATCCTCATGTGTACAATAATTTCCGTCTTGCAGTGGCCAATACCGATGGCATCTATCCGGCGAGTGTGTTGCTCTATTCCGACTGTGGCCGTTTCATGACCTACGGAATTTACGATATGCAGCTCAACGAGAAGTGGCGTCATGAGGTGAACACCAAGAAAGACCATTTGGGCCACTATTTCTATGCTCACGACTTTACCAATGACGGTATCGATGAGATTGTCGGCGGTTGGCGCGTGGTCGATGCAGATGGTAATATTATGTGGAGTCGTTTGGAGGATATCTATGACAATCACGACCATGTTGACAGTTATTCGTTTGCTGACATGAATGGTGACGGTAGAGATGATATTGTGATTTGTGCTTGTGATTTGGGCGTGCAGGTGCGTGATGCACTTACGGGCGAACTGATGACCATTGCTCCGGCGGAACACACCCAGCAGATTGAGGCGGGTAATTTCCTCGATGGATACAAATTACCGCAGATGATTGCCGGTGCGCGTATCTACAAGGATCGTCAGGCTGATCCCTATATCGCATCGCAGGTGTATTGGTATGATGGCGAGGGCAAGATGATTACCCATTGGCCGATGAACGGACTGAACGGTAATCCCGATATAGTGATGGGTGATTTCTATGGCGACGGTACCGATGTTGCTTTCTGGTACAAGTTCCTCATGCAGCCCGACGGTCGCGGTAAACTTTGTGTGCGTGGCAATATATATCAGTGTACCGACTTTGAACGCAACGGAGCTGCCCAAGTCATCACGCTTGACGGAACGGTTTTACGCGTGTGGGGATATAAGCATGTCAAGGCCGGAGAGCCGAACAACGATCCCGACTTCCTGAAAGAGACAATGGCAAACCATACTCACTATTAGGATTATAAAAGAAGGGGCGCAAACATTGCGCCCCCTGATTTATTATTTCATTTTCTTTTTGATCCGTTCGGCCACCAATGCGGGTGTTATATCTACCATGCATTTGCGCACCTCTTTCAGTTTGCAGGCTCCTCTGCCGTCTTTTGTGCAAGGGCGACAAGGCAGGTCGATCTCCAATGTCTCCACTGTTGCTCCTGTGGGAAAACCGAATGCGGTGGGTCCCATCAGGGCGAGGGTGGGGATGCCGAACATGTCGGCTGCGTGGAGGAAGCCCGTATCTCCACTTACCACCACATTTGAACGCGACACAATGAAACACGACTCCATGATGCTGGTCTTGCCGGCCATGTTCAGTGTGCGTTCGGGTGCAACGGCGGCTATGTCTTCGCAGAATGTGTCCGCAGGGCCTCCCAGAATCACGAATTCATACTCGGGCATAATGCGAACCAATTCCTGCCAATGACTTACGGGCCAACGTTTTGTCTCCCAGTTTGCCGAGGGAACAAGCGTTATGCGACGGGGAGTGATCAGATTGTCGAATTTTTCGACCATTGAACTCGGGAAGTCCCACTCTTTGGGTGCATCGGGGAACGCCGTCACACCCCACTTGGCAAGCGGTTTGCGGAACGATATCACGCCTCGGAACGGCTTGTCAAAACGGTTGATGCGGAACTTGAAGAGCAACATTCGGTTGAAATACTGCTTGCTTCGCATCACGTGACGGGGGTGATAACCGCAGGCGGGAGGCAGAAGGATGGTTTTCAGTATGGCCGAACGAATATTGCTGTGGGCGTCATAGATGTAGTCGAAACGTTCTTTGCGCAGCTGTTTGGCAAGTCGCAACAACCCTTTGAAACCTTCTCGTTTGTCAAATGCGTGAATTTTGTCTATGCGTTTGTCTATGGAAAGAACTCCCTGCATGTCGCTTCTTACGACCCACTCAATGCATGCGTCGGGAAATTTCTCTTTCAGGCCGCCCACTACGCCCATGCACTGGATGATGTCGCCGATGGAACTGAGGCGTATGATTAAGATTTTTTTCATTTTTTATTCTTGTTTTTCGTGTGGAGGTAAATGAGGGGTGTCCCTGAAAACATTACCGACCGAAAACAAAGATACATATTATTGGTTATACGGACAAATGGAGAGTCGCCTAAAAAACGATTTCGGCGGTAGAACTCGATAAAATCAAGCACTAATGTGATGGTGTGAGGGGAGGGTGGTGTGATGTCGGAAAAATTGTTTACCTTTGTATTTGAAGCAGATTGTTTGCGGTGGTGTGATATTTCGGGATTGCCCGAAAGTAAAAACCGCAATGATGAGAATAAAAATGAGCATGACCATGAGAGAGTATATTATGCAGTCAATGTCGCAAGGTGTGGAACTGCGCGAGAGAACCATGCGTGACGAGGCCATGATGGCTCGTCTGGAAACGGTGGCACACATCATTTTTGATGCTGTCGGGAAAGGCGGCAAGGTGTTGTTGTGCGGTAACGGTGGCAGTGCTGCGGATGCACAACATATTGCGGCCGAGTTGGTCGGGCGTTTCGAAACCGAACGCAGGGGACTTGCGGCGGTGGCGCTGACTACGGATACTTCGGTGCTCACCTCGTTGGGTAATGATTACGGTATGGAGTATGTTTTTGAACGTCAGGTGAAGGCACTGGGACGTGAAGGAGATGTGCTGATTGCAATTACCACAAGCGGCAACTCACGAAACATTCATAAGGCTTTGCAGGCTGCTCGTGAACAGGGTGTTGTTACGGTAGGACTGCTGGGAGGAACGGGCGGAACGTGCCGTGAAATCTGTGACCATGCCTTTGTGGTGGATTCAAATGTGACTGCGAGGGTGCAGGAGATGCATATAACATTGGGCCATATCATTTGTGGTTTGGTCGATAGATTGGTGGCAGGAAATGAATAAGGCGATATTTCTCGATAGGGACGGCACTATTAATGTCGATTGCGGTTATGTCTACCGGGTAGAGGATCTGGCTTTGTTGCCCGGCGCCGCTGAAGCAATGAAGATGTTTCAGGAGAGAGGTTTTCTGCTCATTGTCATCACCAATCAGTCGGGAGTTGGACGAGGCTATTTCACTATGGACGATGTGGCGGTGTTCAACCATGCGCTGGATGAGGAGTTGGCACGGCACGGAGTGAAGATAGACGATTATTTTATCTGTCCTCACGGACCGGAAGATGGGTGTGAATGCAGG
Organism: Tidjanibacter sp.; assembly: GCA_017935385.1. Classification (GTDB taxonomy): domain Bacteria; phylum Bacteroidota; class Bacteroidia; order Bacteroidales; family Rikenellaceae; genus Tidjanibacter. Next base: position 21,130 of record JAGBHS010000008.1, on the reverse strand, counting down.
AAACCGTTACCCTATCTGGTGCAGAAGGCGATAGAGAAGTATGATATAGATGCGAATGAGTCGTATATGTTCGGCGACAAGAAGTCGGATGTGGAGTGTGGCGAGAGTGCTGGCGTGAAATCGTATAGGATTACTGCCGAGAACTCGTTGTTGGATTGGGCCGAACGAGTGTTGAAATAGGGGATTTGTTATGGAACTGAACAAACTGAAAGGGAAGAAGATTCTTGTGTTGGGTGATGTCATGTTGGACACCTATCATATCGGAAAGGTGAATCGTATTTCGCCAGAGGCTCCCGTGCCGGTGGTGCGTGTTACGCGCAGTTACAGTGTGTTGGGCGGAGCTTCTAATGTGGCCCGAAACCTGCTCGGATTGGGTTGTGTGCCGATGGTGATAGGCGGTTTGGGTAGAGATGCCGACGGAGAACGGATGAAACAGATGTTTGCGGAATTGGGTATTGAGGCGCGTTGTTGCGTGACGGATTGCCCCACCATAACAAAGACACGCATAATTGGTAATCATCAGCAGATTGTAAGAATAGATTTTGAGGACGAGAAATATGAACTGCCCGTTGAGGCCGAAGAGGAGTTGTTGTCGGCGGCAAGAGAGTTGGTAGGGCAGGCCGATGTGGTGGTAATCTCGGACTATGGTAAGGGGATATGCAATGCCCGCATTTGTGGCGAGGTCATTCGCATGGCGAAGGAGTGTGGCAAGCGCGTTATTGTCGATCCGAAAGGTGTGGAGTGGAATAAATATCATGGTGCAACTATAATTACTCCCAATACAAAGGAACTCTCAATGGTTTATGGTGAGGATGTTGCCAACTGTGACGGGGCGATACACGAGGCTGCGAAGAGTGTCATGGAACGCTATGATTTGTCGGCACTGTTGGTAACCCGTTCCGAGAAAGGCATGTCGTATGTGGCGGGTGACAAGGAACTGGATATACCCACCGAGGCTCGCGAGGTGTACGATGTATCGGGAGCAGGAGATACCGTGGTGGCAACTCTGGCGGCAGCACTAGCAGCAGATATGGAGGTTTATGATGCGATAAAACTCGCCAATAAAGCGGCAGGAATTGTGGTTGGCAAGATGGGTACCTCGCCTGTGTTGTTTGACGATTTGCAGGCCGAACTTGTGGCCGGCAACCTGACCGGTAAGATATTGGATCGAGAGCAGGTGGGAGATCTCATGAAGTTGTTGCGAATGCAGAACCGCAAGGTAGTCTTCACGAACGGATGTTTTGATATCCTGCATAAGGGCCATGTGGTTTATTTGGAGAAGGCGAAGCGCTTGGGAGATGTGCTGGTTGTGGGCTTGAATACGGATGCTTCGGTGCGCCGTCTGAAAGGCGAATCGCGTCCCATCAATCCGCAGGAGGCTCGTGCGGCCGTTATGGCGGCGTTGGAATCGGTGGATTATGTGGTCATGTTTGACGAGGATACGCCGGCAGACCTGATTCGCGATGTGATGCCCGATGTGCTGGTCAAAGGGGGCGATTATAAGATAGAGGATATTGTGGGACGTGAGAATGCGGGTCAGACGGTGACAATTCCTTTTGAGGAGGGATTCTCTACCACCAATATAATCAATCGCAGCAGGCAATAGCCGCTACGTCCGATAGGAATAAAATAATAGGAGGTGCATGATTTGCAACCTCCTATTATTTTATTCTAAAAAGCCAGGCAACCCGAGGGGTTGCCTGGCTTTTATTGATTTACTCGGTTATCGATTTTGTGTAAGCCTCGGGAACCTCGGTGGGAGTGTAGTCTTTTGCCCACTGCATGGTCTCGATTGCGTTCAACATCCACTGTACGGTTGAAGGAGTATGCAACTGCCATCCTGCCGAAACACCGAGGAACATAGGCTCCTCAACTGCGTTCAGATTGCCGCGTGTTGCAATCTTCTCACCTGCCGCATGGCGTTTGATGGCTGTGCCGTCACTCTGCTGTGCGGTAGTGCTGTTGTCCAACAGATTCTTCCATGCCAAAGCACCCATCTCGGCATCTTTGTTGTTGTATGCAGTCCAACTTGCCATACGGGGACCTGTCATGCTGCCACCGGCTGTGTTGGCCAATGAGGCGAAGGTGTTGGTGGTAGCCTCCCAGAACTCGGGATAATCAACCGTTGCTTTCAGATCGGCCAAAATCTCGGGAGCGCCGAAGATGGTTCCGAAAGTACCGCCATTGGTGATGCTCTGAATTCTGTAACCTATGATGCTCTCCAACTTTTTGGGTTTCAATGATGCGGCAGGAACGAACTCGCTCTTGTCGGCGAATACGGTTGCGCGACGCATCATGAAGCGAGGATCTGCTCCCGGTACAGGCTCGGGCTGTTTCTCGTTGAGATAAACCAACAGACGTCCGGTTTCGGGATCGAAGTAGTCAAATCCAAGACGGCCGGTAGAGCCACCCAATGCAACAATGTCTTTCATTGAGTTTTTGATGCGGTCACCCCAATAAGGATTGCCGGTACGCTCCCACTCTACAAGCCAGTTTGCTGCATAGTAGCACCAGTCGCCGATTCCGGTGGTCAGATAAGTTCCCTGTGCCGGATTGCGGGTACAGATTCTCAGTACATAGTCATAAGCCTCTTCAGCTTTGAGCTGCTGACGCATGCGGTCACCAGTCAGTTCGTCACCACCGGTGAGGTAGTACATGAAACGTTTCATAGATGCGTTCTCGATACGGGGCTGTTTTGCACCGTCACCCCAGTGGGTTACGTTGTGACGAGAGCCGAGCGGGGCAAATTCGCCGATATGGTGTACGTCCACCTCGCTTGAATGTTTAGACATAGCCTCTGCCATTACCCAAACATCTTCGCGACCTGTGCGCAAGAAACTTGTCCAGAGCAATACGTTGGGCGAAAGCTCGGTGTTGTTCCAAGCCCAGCCGCCGATATCGTAACGCCAGTTGTGACGCGTATAATCATAGTTGTGCATTATGTCGCCATAGTGCCAGAAGCCATACCAATAACGTTCCTCGATCTGATCTGCATAGTAATCAAGAGTGCGATCGAGTTCCTTCTCAACGGCAGCAAAGACGGGATTGTTCATGTCGGGCAGATTCCAGTAGTCACCGAATGCTTTAACCGAATAGTAGTATTCGGGAGTACAGGTGTACTGTACGGGTTTCTGAACGGCCTCTGCAACAGCCCACAACTCGTCGTTGGAGGGGATGTTGTTGAATAGACGCAACTCTATGGTCGAACGGTGACCTACGCCGTAGGGTGAATCCCATCCCGGTTTCCAGTCCTCATAGTTGATTCTCAGGTCGTGAGCAACGGTGTCGTAGTGACGCATATCCATCGGCTGGCCGTCGGGAGCCCACAACCATGCGGTGAAGGTACCCTCTTTCTCGCCTGCATTGTCAATCTGGAACGATGCGGGATAGCTCTGCCAGAAATCTTTAATGCCAAGGAACATACTGCCCGAGGTGTCACCCAGCAGTGCGCCACCCATCGAACGTTTGCCTTCTGTTACGTGAACCCATGAGCTGTTTTCTGTGGTGCGTTTGTCAACCGAGAAACCGTTTGAGTTGCTCTGTACCAGACGCATATCTCCCCAAACAGGGCAGGTCAGAGCCGCTTTGCGCTCCGATTCACTCATCTCTGCCAAATCGGGCATCTCTTTGGCATTATAGAAATACTCCTCATAGTTGTCTACAAAGAACCTTCCTGCCGAAGGACGGTAGCCCGGCAACAATCTTACCGGCTGGCACCAGAAACCGGCACCATTGGCACCGTCGCCTGCAAAGCGGGCATGACGGTTGTGAGCCTCCTCGCGGAAAGGCATTGTGAAGGTGATACCCATACCTTTGATGAAATCCTCCTGACCGTCGCTGTCAAATACGAACGAGTGGGTGATGCTCATGGTCGGCATATCTTTATACATCACGCAATAGAGTGCAAAAGGCAACCACTCGCGTTTGCCTGATGAGTGCATACCTTCGATTTTCACTGCCACGCGGAACGGATTGTTCTGCATGAGAGTCACTTTCTCTATTTTGCTCAAAAAGTCTTCTTGTGAAACAGTGGTTACGCCGTCTTTCTCTTTGCGTTTTTCGAGCAGCGTTACCAGATGGCCTTCCGAAGCGATTACGGTTCCGTCAATGGAGAGATTCTTGATTACGCTTGAACCCTCGGCGGGGAACAAACACTCCAAAGAACCGGTATTAACATAGATACCTTCGGCAGTTTCGCGTGCGAATCCAACCTCGGGAGCAGGCGCAGGAGCACCTTTTTTTGCTTTCACTACGGGATTGGCGGTAAGTGTGAGGTTGTCCAAGCCGTCGTCGGCAATGGTTGCAAATCCCACCCATTTCATTGATCCGTCGGGCCAATAAGCCAACGGCCATGATTGCAGCGGAAGAGCTTTCCCTGCCTCGTCGGTCAGGGTGAAAGTCTGTTCCGGAGCGATGGTTCCTTTTGCGAAAGGAACACCCCAAGATGCGCCCTGACGAGCCTCCATCGGGCGATTGTCAAGGTTTTTCAGTTGGATTGTCTGTGCGCCAGCATTTGCAGCAAGCAGCAATGTGCATAGCGATACCAACGTGAGTTTCAATAATTTCTTCATGATGTTTGTTTTAGTATTTGTTTTGATTGTTTCTAGTTTATTGTTGGTTTGGGGAACGTATGTCCACTTTTTCCAATTTCAAAAATAAAGAAATTTATTTGATAAAACAATAGGCGCGGAGTATATTTCGATTGTGGAGGAGGTGTTTTTAGGGCGGGGTAAAGAGATGAAGATACTGTTGCAAAACCGTTACAAAAACATTACCTTTGACCAGATTATTAAATTTCAAAACAATATATGAAGATGAAGAAACTGTTGATATCTTTTTTATTGCTGCTCGCATGTGTGCCTTATGTGGGTGCGCAGGAGGGCGGAAAACTCCTTTCTATGGAGGAAGCAGTGTTGGGTTATGGCCTGTATGTGCAGAATCGTCGTTGTGTGTGGACCGAAGATTCGTCGGCTTACACCTATGTGGACAACAATGCCATTGTGGCTGTTGATGTCCGTACGGGCAAGAGTCGCAATGTCATTACTCTCGATGAGGTGAAGGCGGCTACGGGTGCCGAGTTGCGTTCGTTGGCGAGCTATGCTTTTGCCGACGGTGCGTTGTTGATTACGGCGGCAGGTCATGATTATGCTATCGGTTTGGATAGCAAGGAGTTGATTTATGACTATGTGCAGCCCAAGGGTGAAAATGTGACCTCTTTGGGTGGTGGCAGATATGTTTTCACGCGTGAAAATAATCTCTATTATGCCGACCAGACCGAGGAACGTGCCATAACCTCTTATGTGAATAAGAATATGGTGTGTGGTCAGAGTGTCAGCCGTAACGAGTTCGGTATCAGTGGCGGTATTTTCCCGTCGCCCGATGGCAGTAAGGTGGCATTTTATCGCAAGGACGAGAGCCGTGTCACCTCGTTCCCGCTGTTGGATGTGACAACCCGTACCGGCTCGTTGATGGAGATAAAGTATCCGATGAACGGAATGGCATCGGAGTTTGTTGCGGTGGGTGTTTATGATGTGAATACGAAAAAGACCGTATGGCTCGATGTTGATGATTTCGATGCGGAACGTTATCTCACCAATGTAACCTGGGATCTTGCGGGAGAGAAACTGTATGTACAGGTGCTTGACCGTGCGCAGAAGCACATGAATCTAAACTCGTATGACGCTGCAACGGGTGAATTTGTAAAGAAAATCCTCTCGGAGGAGAATGAGAAATTTGTGGAGCCGCAGAATCCGCTTTATTTTGTTGAGGGCGATGCGGACAAATTTATTTACACCACCGATAATCGTGACGGTTTCTATAATCTTTATTTGTGCTCCGTTTCGGAGGGTACGGTGGAACGTCTGACCAAGACCGATGCCGATGTGGCTTATCTTGCCCAGCGTGGCGGTCGTTATGTGTACTACACTTCGGCCGAGGTGTCGCCCGTTGACAATCATCTGTTCCGTGTGGATATGAAGAACGGAAAGGTGTTGCGACTCACCTCGGAGGCCGGTTGGCATACTTGCGCGGTTAGTCCCGACGGAAAATATTTCATTGATAGTTATTCTTCGCTTGATGTTCCTCGTGTTGTGAAACTGGCCGATACGGAGGGCAAGAAGAGCAGCGAGATATATCGTGCCGAGAATCCGAGTGCGGCATTCAACTATGGCGAAATCACGATGGGAACCATCAAGAGCGCCGATGGTCGTTTTGATAATCACTATCGCCTTATCAAACCCATCAACTTCGACCCTTCTAAGAAGTATCCCGTTATTGTTTATGTCTATGGCGGTCCGCACTCGCAGATGGTGCAGAATACCTTCCAGGCCTCTATGGGACGTTGGGAGATGTATATGGCACAGCGAGGCTATGTGGTATTCGTGATGGACAACAGAGGTACCGACAATCAGGGCGCCGAGTTCGCAAAGGCAACCCACAAATATTTGGGACAGTGCGAGATGGAGGATCAGGTTAAAGGTATTGAGTGGCTGAAATCGCATCCGTGGGTGGATGGAGAACGCATAGGAGTTCATGGTTGGAGTTACGGCGGATTCATGACCATCTCTCTCATGACCAACTATCCCGACCTGTTCAAGGTGGGTGTTGCCGGTGGTCCCGTTATCGATTGGAAGTGGTATGAGGTTATGTATGGCGAACGCTATATGGAGACCGCAGTGACCAATCCCGACGGATTTGAGAAGACGAGTCTTATTCCCATGGCTTCGAAATTGGAGGGCAAACTGCTTATTTGTCAGGGAACTATTGATAATACGGTTGTTTGGCAGCACTGCCTGAACTTTGTTGAGGCTTGTATCAAGAGTGGAGTGCAACTCGATTTCTTCCCATATCCCACCCATGAACACAATGTTTACGGTGTGGATCGAGTGCATCTGATGCAGAAGGTTACCGACTATTTTGAGGATAATCTTTAATCGAATTGCCAACTAAAACATAATCGGGGTGCTTTTTTCGAGCACCCCGATTATGTTTCTTATGCTGTTTGCAGTTTGCGTCGTTTGTCTTTCAGGTGGTAGTAAAGGCGTAATGCCCACACCAATATGATAACCAATGCCCAACGGGCCAGCAGCATCACGCCGCAGGCTCCTCCCACCGAGGTGAGCAAAGTGAGATCCTCCAAGTTGCTGTGCGATATGCCTATGTGGGTGTTGAGCAGGTTGATTTCGCGGGTGGTGATTTTGCCGCGGTCGAGCTCGTCGAGGATTGCCGCCGCACCGTATGAGATTCCCGATACGTTGGCCACGATCCAGATGAATGAGGTGCTGTCGGCCAATCCGAAAACTCTCAACAGCGGGCGGAGTATGCGTGAGATGATCTCCATGATTCCCAATTCGTAGAGTGTGCGCTGAATGATGTTGAGGGTGTAGATCAGGCAAAACATCATCACCGCCAGTTTTGCCATGCCCTTAAACCAATCCCAGAACATTAATCCCAGATGACCCTGAATGTCGAAGAACGGAATGCCGGCAAGCGAAAGGGCTCCTGTGGCGGTTATTTCGGGGCGGCCGGGGAGTATCAGGTTCAATATGACTCCGAGGAATATTGATCCGATGGTGCGCAGAATGAACACATAGGCCGACGGAGAGCCGGTCTTGTGTTGCAATGCAGTCTCGATGAACATGGCATGGGCGGCCAGCACCATTGTGCCGAGGATGGTTATCTCGCGTGCGGTGAATTCAAGCGTGGAGATTACCGCTATGGCCGAATAAACATTGATGAAATAGCCGCTGACATAGGCCATGGCCGCATCGCCCGGCAGACCGAAGTATTGGAATAGCGGACTCACCAGTGCCGATATCCAGTTGAGAATGCCCGTATATTTGAGTACGAACATGATGAACGACACGAGGGTCGTGATGCGCAGAATCCACCATATGGTGCTCAATGCACGTGGTGTGGCACTCTTGACTATGTTGCAGATTGTTGTTTTTATCTTGTTGTTCATGTGTAGATTTGGCTTGTGTTTGCCTCTTTTTCGGCGACAAATATAAACAGTTTATTCCAAATCATGAACTTTTTGGTTGTAATGTGAATGGACTGAAAGACAAAGTCCCGATTGTGCATGGTGATACAATCGGGACTTGATGTGGTTTTTGTGAAGTTTTTTACTTGCGCGACAGCCAGTTCAGCAGCCCTGTACAACCCTCCACAATGTCTTGATAGGTCTGTCTGAAATCGCCCGTATACCACGGATCGGAGATGTCGCGACCCGAGAAATGTATCGGCTCAATATCTGCGTTCTCCGACAAAGGGCCGAAGTCGAGCAGTTTCCAGATTTTGTTCTCCGTGTCGTTGCCAACGATGGGGCGCATGTTGCGTAAGTTGTACGAATCCATGGCGATAAGCATGTCTTGCTCGGCATAGTCGTAGCGGGTGAGCTGAACGGCGCATTTGCCCTTGCATGAGATTCCGTGGCGAGCCAACTCCTCTCTTGCGGGCGGATAGACGGGATTGCCCTTGCCGTTCCAAATCTCCTCGGTGCTGGTGGCGCTGGAGCATATCTCAAACTGACTGCCCAGTCCGGCCTCCTCCACCATCTTCCTGAATATGAATTCGGCCATCGGGGAACGGCAGATGTTGCCGTGACACACGAACATAATCTTTTTTGCCATTTTTTTCTTATATCTCTGATTCTTTAATTGGTCCGTATGGAAGGGTGTCCAACCCTCTTGAAGATAAATGAATAAAAAACTAGTTTTCGGCGTTGTGGTCAAAGGCGTAGGCGCAGAATACTGCGATGTTGTCCTCGATAGAACGTTCGTCGGGATTGAATTTGCTTGCATGGTGCGGATTCAGCGGCTGGTCGGGCATTTTTATTCCCGTGAAGATATAGATGCCGCCGAATGCATAGAGGAATTCGCTGAAATCATCCGAACCCATCTCCACAACTTTCTCAACAACCTCCTTGCCAAGACCTTTGACTACTCGGGTGGCGCGATCGGCCGCCTCGGGCGAGTTGATGGTCGGTTTGTTCGAGCCCTCTATTCCGGGCAGGAACTCCACTGTTGCACCGTATGATGCCGCCACGTCATTGGCAATCTTGCCGATACGTTCGGGAACGGCGGTCATGTGCTCGGGGGTGAAATAACGAATCGAACCCTCAATGGTTACCTCTTCGGGGATGATGTTGCCCGCTTTTGAAGAGGTATTGAACATGCAGGGACTCACCACAAACGGCTCGTTGGTGTCGAACATCGTGGACTGCATGGCGGTGATGCGCAAAACAATCTCTGCGGCGGGTTTGATGGGGTCTATCGAGAGCCACGGGGAAGAGCCGTGACCGCTTTTTCCTCTTACAATCATTTTCCAGAAGATGCTTCCCGCCAGACATTTGCCGCTACGGATTGCGTAGGTTCCGTGCGGAATGTTCATGCCGTATGTGTGGAATGCCACGGCACCGTCGGCACCACCCTGACTCTTGATGTAATCTACAATCATGGTTGCGCTACCTCCGCCGGTCTCCTCGGCAGACTGGAAACAGAGGTATACCTTTCCCGGCAATTCGGCCTGATGTTTTTTCAGTATGAGTGCGGCACCAAGCAGGCTTGCCGCGTGGATGTCGTGTCCGCAGGCGTGCATCACTCCGGGGATTTTGGATGAGTACTCAAAGCCCGTCTCCTCCTGTATGGGCAGTGCGTCATAGTCGGCTCTCATAGCGAGAGTCTTGCCTGGTTTGCCTCCCTCAATGACGCCGATGATGTTCATCTGGCTGTCAACGATATAGGGAATTCCTGCCTTGTCGAGAATCTCGGTGATTTTCCCGCACGAACGAGGCAGGTCGGCGCCGAGTTCGGGATACATGTGAAGGTCGCGACGGAACTCCACCATCTGATCATAGACGGCGGCGGCTTCGGCATTGAAGTCGATTTTTTTACTCTTCTTGGCGGCGGTTGTCGGCATTATACAAAGCGCGGCAACCAATAAAAGCATGATTTTTTTCATAGTAGTATTTTTTAGTTGATTTTTTGTTTCGAGCATTTAGCGGAGATAAAGATACGTTTTTTATCGTTAAAACGCTATCGGCCTCAGAAATTTTTATTCATAAAATTGTATGGAGTTTGGTGAAGATGGGCGGTAGAGATGTCAATGTTTCGCCCTGCAAACCTTTTGAGAATAAAAAAACGGCAACCGAATTTCGATTGCCGTTTTGGTGACTCAGCTGGGGCTCGAACCCAGGACCCCATCCTTAAAAGGGATGTGCTCTACCTGCTGAGCTACTGAGTCTCCGGAATAATCTTTTGCTCCTAAAAGCGGTGCAAAGATATGCAGATTTTTTTATTTCCCAAAAAAAAAGCAATTATTTGTTGAGTTTTGTTGTTTTTTATTCGATTTCGCTTGTATGTTGCGGCAGTATAAGTGGGTAATTGTCCGAAAGGTGGGGGTAAAAATATGCTTTTTGAAATATTTTGATAACTTTGCATATTGGAATGAATTTTTAAAACCATATAAAACTAATCGAGATGGAACAACAGAAAGGATGCAAAGTTCTGATTATCGGCGCTGGTGGTGTCGGTACGGTAGTGACATGTAAAATTGCTGCCAATCCTATTTTTACAGATATTATGCTTGCCAGCCGCACAAAGAGCAAATGTGACGATATCGCGGCACGATTTGAGCCGGGACGCGTTAAGACGGCTGCGGTGGATGCCGACAGTGTTGAGCAGCTGTGTGAACTGATGCGTTCGTTCGGTCCTGATATTGTTGTGAACGTAGCATTGCCCTATCAGGATCTGACCATTATGGATGCCTGCTTGGAGTGTGGCGTAAACTATCTTGATACGGCTAATTACGAGCCTCTTGACGAGGCACACTTTGAATACAGCTGGCAGTGGGCATATCGTGAACGTTTCGAGAAGGCCGGTCTGACCGCTATTTTGGGTTGCGGTTTTGATCCGGGTGTGTCGGCTATTTTCACTGCATATGCTGCCAAACACCATTTTGATGCGATAGAGTATCTTGATATCGTGGACTGCAACGGTGGTAATCACGGTATGGCGTTCGCAACCAACTTCAATCCCGAAATCAATATCCGCGAGATCACCCAGAAGGGTAAATATTGGCAGGATGGCGCGTGGGTTGAGACCGAACCGCATGAGATTCATATGCCGTTGACCTATCCCGAGATTGGCGAGAGAGAGTCATATCTGATGTATCATGAGGAGTTGGAGTCGTTGGTTATCAACTTCCCGACCATCAAGAGAGCCCGTTTCTGGATGACATTCGGTCAGGAGTATCTGACTCATTTGCGCGTGTTGCAGAATGTGGGTATGACCCGCATCGATCCGGTGATGTATAACGGTGTGGAGATTGTGCCTTTACAGTTCTTGAAGGCTGTGTTGCCCGATCCCAAATCGTTGGGTTCTAACTATACGGGTGAGACCTCTATCGGTTGCCGCATAAAAGGTATCAAAGACGGTAAGGAGCATACTTATTATATTTATAACAACTGCGATCATGCCGAGGCTTACAAGGAGACAGGTACGCAGGCAGTCAGCTACACTACGGGAGTTCCCGCAGCGTTGGGTGCCGAGATGTTTGCAAAGGGCCTGTGGGTTATGCCCGGTGTCCACAATGTGGAGGAGTTCGATCCCGATCCGTTCTTGGAGTTGTTGGGCGAACGCGGTCTGCCGTGGGTAGAGTTGCATGACGTGGATTTGGAACTTTAAACTGGTTTGATCTCGTCAGGCATGGCGATTCGGATTGAACGCCAGAAATGTAGAAGAGCCGATGAGCGGTGTTGAGCAGAATGTTTTTGTGATGAACAGGAAAGAGATATTAAAACAGATACCTTCTCCGTGTTATGTATTGGAGCAGAGTGCTTTGATGCATAATATGGCGATTATAGACAAGGTGCGTCGGGAGGCGGGAGTGAATATAATTGTCGCCTTGAAGGCTTGTGCCATGTGGAGTATTTTCCCCACGTTGGCTCAACATTCCGATGGGGCTGCGGCTAGTTCTGTGGCAGAGGCGCGTCTGGTTTATGAAGAGTATGGAAGCAAGGCGCATACCTACTCGCCGGCATATACAGATGGCAATATTGACGAATTGCTGGTGTATAGCAGTCACATTACTTTCAACTCGTTGAATCAGTGGGAACGTTTCGGGCGGAAAGCCATGGCTCGTGGCGTGTCGTGTGGTTTGAGGATTAATCCCGGATACTCTCCGGTGGAAACCGATATATATAATCCTTGCGTGAAAGGCTCGCGATTGGGAGTAAGGCCCGAACAATTGAAAGAGTTGCCCGAAGGGGTGGAGGGATTGCATTTCCATGTTTTGTGCGAATCATCGGCCGATAATCTGGCTACCGCATTGGAGTATACGGAACGTAATTTTGGCCATCTGCTTGATAAGATAAAGTGGCTCAATATGGGTGGTGGTCATCTGATGACTCGCGAGGGATATGATTGCGAACTGCTCATTGCTACATTGAGGGCCTTTAAGGAACGCCATCCCGATTTGCAGATTATCTTGGAGCCGGGAAGCGCTTTCACATGGCGTACGGGAGTGCTGATTTCGACGGTGGAAGATATTGTTTCGGACGGTCAATTCAATACGGCGGTGCTGGATGTGTCGTTTGCATGCCACATGCCCGACTGCTTGGAGATGCCGTACAAACCTGCCATCGAGGGTGCGCATGATCCTGGCGAGGGCGAAAAGTGCTGGCGCATGGGAGGTTGCAGCTGTTTGGCGGGCGACTGGGTTGGCGACTGGGCTTTTGACGAAGAGCCGAAAGTGGGTGACAGAGTGGTGTTTGAGGATATGATTCACTACACGATGGTCAAGACCACTATGTTCAACGGTGTGGCTCATCCGTCGATAGGCATACTGCATGAGGATGGAACTTTTAGGATGGTCAAGAGATTTGGTTATGCCGATTTCAAGGAACGTATGTCTTGATTGTCTGAGATGAAAAATGATTTTTAATATTAACACATAAAACAGCCTAAACAAAAAAGATTAATAATATGAAGACATTTGAACCTACGGAATATAAGGTGTATTGCGTTGCTACGGGGCATGAGTTTGAGGATGTGAACGGAGTGTTGGATGATAAGGAGTGCAACAGCCCGTCATTGATTCGTGCCCGTTATGCAAAGAAACAGATTGAGGTCGGAGGCGACGAAATGGGGCTCTATAAGTTTGCCGATTGGTTGCCCGTAAAACGTATGTTGAAGGGATCGGCAGCTCCTGTTACGGTGAAGAGTGAACGTTTTGCCAAGTATTTAGGATTGGAGAACCTCTATATTACATATAATGGTTGGTTCCCCGAGGTGGGTGCGAAGATGAGTACCTGCTCATTCAAGGAGACGGAGGCTTATTCGGTTTGTGGCCGTTATGACGAATCTTGCGGCAAGGTGTTGGTAGTGGCCTCGGCCGGAAACACCGCACGTGCTTTTGCGAAGGTTTGCTCGGAGAATAATATTCCGTTGCTATTGAGTGTTCCGTATGACAATCTGGATGCTTTGTGGTTTGAGAAACCGCTGAATGATTGTGTGAAACTTATTGCATCACAGAAGGGTAGCGACTATTTTGATGCCATAGCACTGAGCAATGCGGTGGTTAAATCCAAGAAGTTTGTTGCCGAGGGTGGTGCGAAAAATATTGCTCGTCGTGACGGTATGGCTTGTACCGTTCTGTCGGCAGCGACTACCATCGGACGAATCCCCGATTACTATTTCCAGGCCGTAGGTAGCGGTACGGGAGCCATTGCGGCATGGGAAGCAAATCAGCGTCTGTTGGAGGATGGCCGTTTCGGCGATGCGCAGATGAAACTGATGGTTTCGCAGAATGCACCGTTCCTGCCCATGTATGACTCATGGAAGGCCGATTCGCGCCAGATTCTGCCTTATGATGACAATAAGGCTCGTAGAGATGCAGGTATCATAGATGCGAAGGTGCTTTCTAACCGCAGACCTCCGTACGGTATTGTGGGCGGACTGTATGACGCGTTGAAAGCCACCGACGGTGAGTTCTTCGCTATTACCAATGCGGCGGCACGCAAGGCGGGTGTGTTGTTCGAGGAGTTGGAGGGCATAGACTTGCATCCGGCTGCTACCGATGCTGTTGCGTCGCTGATTAAGGCGGTGAATGACGGTTTGGTAGACAAGAGCAAGACGGTGATGTTGAATATTACGGGTTGTGGCGAACGACGCATCAAATCGGAGAAAGAGATGTGGATGTTGCAGCCTAATATCGTCTTCCCCATCGATACTCCCGATGGCGAGGTAATAGAGAAAGTTGAGGCTTTGTTTGCATAAGACCTTGCTGATATAGAAGATGAAAAAGAGAGTGCGGAATGGCACTCTCTTTTGTTTTATGGCTGTCGGAAACGTTAGCGTTTGAATAATCCGTAGACCGCAGATCCGGAACCCGACATAGAAGCATAAACGGCCCCTTCTGAAATAAAACGTTCTTTCAGGGCGGCTATTTCGGGATGTGCGGCCAGAACGGAGGGCTCAAAGTCATTCACCACACTGTTCTGCCACTGCGCGATGGGTGCGGCGAGGCGTTCGTGCAAGGGGGGGTCGGGAATATGCGGAGTGCATCCCGCGTAGGCCTCGGCGGTGGATACGTGAACGTCGGGTTTTATTATTTTTATCTCATATGCGGACAGGTCAATATCGGCGGGTTGCATTATTTCGCCACGTCCCGTGCAGAATGACGGGGTGTTGCGGATGAAGAACGGAACATCGCTACCGAGTGTGGCGGCAATCTGTTCGGCCTGCTCGTCGGTCATGCCGAGAGAGAAGATGTCGTTGAGAGCCTTGATGGTGAATGCTGCGTCTGATGAGCCGCCGCCCAGACCGGCACCCGACGGAATGTTCTTGTGTAAGTGGATGCGGACACCGCCGATGTGGTAGATTTCGTCCACGGCGCGCCATGCTTTGTAGACGAGGTTTTTCTCGGGCGGGCAGTCGGTAGGTATACCCGATGTGGTCAGCAACGGCTCTTGTCCGCTATGGGGCAGGACCTCCAAACCGTCATGAAGTTCGCGTACGGGATACATGAGGGTATCGATGTCGTGATAGCCGTCTGCACGACGACGCAAAATGTCAAGTCCTATGTTGATTTTGCAATTCGGGAAATATAACATGACTGTCCGTTTTTCTGTTTTGTATAGGGCAATAATTTTGCCGTATACAAAGATAGGAAAAACGTATGGTTTACCGAAAAAAAAGATTATTTTTGCATGGAAGAGATCATAAAACTTAAATTAAAACTGAAGAAAGATGAAGAAAATTGTTTTGACACTTGCCGCTTTGGTGTTGGCATCAATGTGTACGATGTGTGTTATGGGCCAGAAGGCTCCGAAAGTCATTAAACTCAACACGCCGACCTATACGGAGGGTATGGGACTGATGGAGGCGTTGAAAAACCGTAAATCTTCGTCGGGCTTTACCGAGAAAGAGATTCCGTTGCAGGATATTTCAAATCTGATGTGGGCTGCATTGGGTGTTAATCGTCCCGACGGCAAACGTACGGCTCCTACGGGTTCAAATCGTCAGGAGATTGAGTTGTATGCATTTTTTGAGTTTGGTGCGTATTATTATAACTACAAGGATCATACGCTGGAACTTGTTGCCGAGGGTGACCATAGAGCCATTACGGGTCGTGCCGATGCGCAGGAGGCTTATTTGAATCTGTTGTTCATTGCCGATACCGACAAGACGGGGCCCGGAAACAAACCCGGTGATGCAAATACTGTTTCGTATGTGAATGTGGGTTATGTGTCGCAGAATGTGTATCTGTACTGTGCGAGTGCAGGCCTGGGTAGCCGTGCGCGTGGCGGTTGGGACCAGCAGAAGGTTGTCGAGACTCTCGGTTTGAAGGAGTCGATGATTGTCGTGCTTGGTCAGACCGTCGGTTATTGCGAATAGATTTTATGGCCTGTCGTATGGGGAACAGGCTCGGATAAAATGAAAAATGAATAAAAAATTCAGAACAGAACTGACTCCCAAGAGGAGTGATTTTGAGATAGACCTCGCCCGAAAAATCTTTTCGGCGGGGTCTTGCTTTGCTGATAATATTGCCGAACGGTTGCGCAGGAGTAAGTTTGTGGTGGAGGGCAATCCTTTCGGCGTTATGTTCAATCCAGCTTCTATTGCGGGGATGCTGACCGATCTGGCCGAGGGGCGCAGGTATAAGGCAAAGGATCTGGCTACCGATGGCGATTTGTCGTTTGGCTGGAAGTTTCATGGCGATTTTTCCGATCGAGATGCTGCGATGGTTTTGGCGCGGATGAATGATGCGGTCGTGCGAGGAAGGAACGCGTTGCTGGCGGCTGATTGCGTGATACTGACTTTCGGTACGGCATGGGTGTATGAACTTGCCGATGGCGGGGATGTGGTTGCTAACTGCCACAAAAGGCCGGCAAGCATGTTCCGTCGCAGAAGGTTGTCGGTTGAGGAGATTGTGAAGATGTATGAGCCGTTGTTGGGAGAGGGCGGAGTGCTGAATGGGAAAAGAGTGATACTGACGGTGAGTCCGGTGCGCCACCTGAAAGACGGTTTTGAGGAGAATTCGTTGAGTAAAGCGATACTGCGAGTGGCGGTGGGCGAGTTGTGCGACAGTTGGGAAAGTGTGGAGTATTTTCCTGCATTCGAGATGGTTACGGATGATTTGAGGGATTATCGTTTCTATGCCGAAGATATGGCTCATCCGAGTGAATTGGCGGTGGATTATGTGTGGGACAAGTTTTGCCTGACATATATGTCGGAGGCGACCATGGAGTTTATTTCCCGTGTGGAGAAGGTGCGTGCGGCAATGCAACACCGGTTGTTGCATCCCGAGTCGGAGGCAGCAGCCAAATTTCGTGCATCACAGTATGAAGGCGTGAAACAATTGGCGGCTGAATATCCCGATGTCGATTTTGATGACGAACTCCACTATTTTGCTCCAATCATTGACTGATATGAGGGCCTGTTTGGAATAATTTAGTATATTAGCACCCTAAAAATCTGGATATGATCAAGAATGTGAAAATATTGGTTCTCTTTGCGGTAGTGATGCTCGCTACGACGGGTTACGGGGCCGAACGTCCGCGTTTGGTGGTGAACTTTGTGGTGGGCGGTTTGCGTTGCGAAGAGTTTGACAAATGTAGTAGCAGCTTCCTTTCGGACGGATTTCGTCGTTTTATGGAGAAAGGGGTCGTGTGTTCGAACAGCTACTATGAGTTTATGCAGACCAATTCGGCGGCGACATTGGCAACAATGACCACAGGTGCGGCACCCTCAATGCACGGTGTTGTCGGCGATAAATGGGTGGATTATACGACAGGTACGGTTGTCGGACTGATTGCCGATGATACGGCCGAGAGTTACGGCACGGATTTGGGCAGCAGCAAGGTCTCAAATAAAAATCTGGTTGTTCCCACGTTGGGCGATGAGGTGCTTGATGCTACGGAACGAGAAGGAAAGGTGGTTACGGTGGCGGCAGATGTGACGTCGGCCATTGTGATGGGAGGAATGAAGAGTCGCAGTGTGTTCTGGCTTGATGCGGCACGTGGAAAATGGACCACCTCGAATAAATATGCCGGCGGTCTGCCTATGTGGGTTACGGACTACAACGATGCCGATCCCGAGAAGAGCTACCTGGGACAGGAGTGGGTGCCAGTATTTATCCCCGAGACTTACAAGTCGAAAGAGGCAACGGTTATCAATATGGATGCAGCGGGCAAAAGAGTCAAAAGTCGTCGTCCGACTTATAGGGATTATGCGAAATTGCAGATTACTCCGGCAGGAAACTATATGGTTGCCGACTTTGTGAAACAGGTGATGGTGCAGGAAGAGTTGGGGCTGGATGATAATGTGGATGTGTTGAACGTCTGTTTTGATGCTTCGCGTTTTGTGAGTGAGATGTACGGTCCCGAGTCGCTGGAAGCAGAGGATATGCTTTATCGTATGGATCTGATTCTGTCCGAACTGATGAATTATATAGAAACACGTGTAGGGGTTGCGAAAGATGTTTTGTTTGTGCTGACCTCGGATCACGGTATGAGTGATTCGTATGATTTCGGTGTGGAGGATCCTCGTCCCCGATTTAATGTGGCTCAATTCAGAGTGCTGCTGAACGGTTTTATGGCTGCTCATTATGGTGGCGAAAATTGGATATTGGAGTACTCGGACAGAAACATATATCTTAATCGTCAGCAGGCATACAGCATGGGACTGGATGTTGCTACGGTGCAACGTCAGGCGGCTACATTCGTGTTGCAGTTCAGGGGTATATCTCATGTGCTGACGTCGGATGACCTGATGGGTGGCAGTTTTGCAACTTCGTACGGAAAACTGATGCAGAACGGCTTCTATCCAAAACGTTCGGGTGATCTGATGATAAATCTTATGCCGGATTGGATTGAAGATGAAGATGAGGTGAGAGCCGATTCGGGGTCGTTGTATGATTACGACCGTCATGTTCCGTTGATGTTTGTCGGTTGTGATTTGGAACCGATGCAGATAAAGGAGAAGGTGGATATGGCGCAGTTGCCGGTGACTTTGGCATACATTATGGGTGTGGAACGTCCGGCAGCGGCAGAGGTGGATGAGATAGAGTATTTTAAAGAACTATATAAATAAAAAAGAGAGATAAGATGTCTGATGTTGTGCAGGATGCAATAATTGAGGAGTTTTCGGTTTATGAGGACTGGCTCGACAAGTATGATTATCTCATAGAGTTGGGTAATGATTTGCCGGCGATAGATCCTAAACACAGGACAGAGAAATATTTGATTGATGGCTGTCAGTCGCGTGTGTGGGTGGATGCAAGGCTTGAAGACGGAAAAATATATTATGCGGCCGACAGTGATGCTATAATAACCAAGGGTATTGTGGCGTTGTTGATAAGGGTGTTGAATGGAAGAACACCGCAACAGGTGCTGGATATGGAGCTTTATTTTATTGACGAGGTGGGATTGAAAGACAATCTGTCGCCTACGAGAGCCAATGGTCTGGCCGCCATGGTGAAGCAGATGAGAGTCTATGCGCTGGCTTTTTTGGGAAAGGAGAGTGAGTAGGATGACAGCGCAGGAGATACTTGAAGTGGAACAGAACATCGTGGATACGTTGAAAAACATCTACGATCCTGAGATTCCGGTCAATATCTATGACTTGGGATTGATATATGATATTGATTATGAGCCCGACGGAAATGTCGAGATAAAGATGACGCTTACGGCGCCCAACTGCCCGATGGCAGATATGCTGCTGGAGGATGTGGTGAAGCAGGTGGGCAAGGTCAAGGGGGTCAAGAATGTGGAAGTCGTGCTGACTTTCGAGCCGCCTTGGGATAAGAGTATGTTGAGTGAGGAGGCACGATTGGAACTCGGGCTGGATTAAAAGCGTGTTATGCCGACGGAAGTTTTGGATAGATACGGAGATGCAGGCAGTGCCGCAGAAATGGGGCGCAGGGATGATTGCGGCCTGATATTGGGCGATATGGATGCTTTGCATCGCTTGGAACTATATACGAAACTTGTCATGGAACGTTTGGCTCGCAAATGTGGCGAGGTTCGTGAATTGTTCGGGAAATCGGACGGCGACTGGTCGCAAACCTTGTATGCCATGGTGTGTCGCGCCATGGGTGGAAATAAAAACAAAGAACAGTTTCTTGCGTTGGCAGACAAGGTGAGGTATCACATGTGTCTGCGAGAACGCACCTCTTTGATGGCGGTGGAGGCAATGTTGTTGGGTACGTCGGGCTTGTTGTCGGGTGAGTATTATGACGACTATCTGCTGAAATTGAACTCCGAATATGAGTATCTGAAAAATAAGTATCGGATTGATGCTGCTATGTCGCCCGTTGAGTGGGATACATGGCGAGTGTCGCCGGTCAATAGTCCTATTTTGAGGATAGCACAATTGGCTGCATTGGTGGCGAATGATGAGTTCAGATTCGATGCGGTCATGGAGTGTCGTTCGAGGGCGGATGTGCAACGTCTTTTTGTGGCGGAGGCATCGGAGTACTGGACAACCCATTATCGTTTGTCGGCAAGCAGTACGGCGGCTCCTAAACGTCTGGGCGAGGCGAAGATAGATATCATAGGGATAAATGTGGTCGTGCCCGTTATGTTTGCTTATGCGGAGTATATCAAGGACGAGGAGATGAAGAGCAGGGCATTGGATCTGCTAGATGATATCCCGGCCGAGAATAATGTGATTATAAGGCGTTGGACGGGATGTGGAGTGCCGGTGAGGAGTGCATTTGATACACAGGCACTGTTGCAGTTGAACAACGAGTTTTGTCAGAAGAGCCGTTGCAAAGAGTGTATTCTTGGTAAAAAACTCGCTGTCGGCGCATGTTCTGCATTAAAATGAGGATTAATCACAAAAAATCATTATCTTTACGGATTGAAAAAAATTAAACGACAAAATAGGTAGATTATGGATCTGGTTTCCAATATTATAAAACTCTTTTTCGGTACCAAGAGTGATAAGGACCGTAAGGAGATTGAACCGTATGTAAAGAAAGTGTTGGCTGTGTATCCGGCCATTGATGCATTGTCTAATGATGAATTGAGAGCAAAAAGTGCTTCTTTGAAACAGTCGATTGCCGATTATATCAAGACAGACGAGGAACGCATCGAATATCTGAAAGTTGAGCTGGAAAAATCTGAGACCTCGCTTGAAGATAAGGAGAAGATTTCCAAAGAGATAGATAAACTCACGAAGGATATTGACGAGAAGATTGAAGAGAAACTCGACGAGATTCTGCCCGATGCGTTTGCTGTGATGAAGTCTACGGCAAGGCGTTTTACCGAGAACGAGAAGGTGGAAGTTACGGCTACCGATTTTGATCGTAATCTGGCGGCGGTTAAAGAGTTTGTGACCATTGAGGGCGATAAGGCAATTTATAACACGGAGTGGATTGCGGGAGGAAGCCCCATCAAGTGGGATATGATTCACTATGACTGTCAGTTGTTTGGTGGCGTGGTACTGCACAAGGGTAAGATCGCCGAGATGGCAACCGGTGAGGGAAAAACGTTGGTGGCAACGTTGCCTGTATTCCTGAATGCTTTGGCTGGCAAGGGAGTGCATGTGGTGACTGTGAACGACTATCTGGCTCGTCGAGACTCGGAGTGGATGGGCCCGATGTATCAGTTCCAGGGTCTTTCGGT
>JAGBHS010000079.1 GCA_017935385.1 Tidjanibacter sp. | reverse complement strand
TGTTTTTCAGTTAGGTTGGTTGGATAATTGCTCATAACTTATTTGTTTACAACCTTAAAGTTACGAAAATTATTTCAATTAACCAACTGATTAACAGATAGATATAAACAATTTATTCATTTCAAAACAGATTCTTAAATACGAAGATGAACAGATAATCAAGAATAATGTTGATTACCGATGCCACTAAGGAGCATATCATGGCATATTTGGGTGCGCCACTCAGACGGATGAAGAATTCGCCCGAACAGAGCAATGAGTTGATGGCCAGGAACGGCACGAAACCATAGGCATACTCTTTGCACTCGTCCATCAGTGAGTCGGGACAGCCGAGCAGACGGAGGGTCGGTTCGGGAAAAATGAGTATGATGATTGATATTATGGTCAGAATGGCGACAGACGTTATGGTTGCCTGCGAAACGTTTATGCGTGCGGTTTTGATGTTTTTGCGTGCCAGATGTATGGAGGCGGTTACCGAGGCGCCAAGTCCGAACATCAATCCTATTCCGGTGGAGACCAGCATCAATGGGGCGACCAGATTGATGGCGGCCAGAGCATCGCTACCAAGACCATGGCCTACGAAGATGCCGTCGGTGAAAGTGAAGATCACCATGAACAACATTCCTAACAGAGTGGGAACGAACATCTTTCTGAACAGACGGCCTATGGGTTCTTTGCCGAAATCTATATTGTCTTTAAGCTCCATTGCGTTTGTGGCTGATTTTTTGCGGTTGCAAAGATAAAAATATTATGTTGGATATGTTGTTTTCCGAGAAAATTCCTATCTTTAACATAGAATAGGGGGTGTTCTGATTAAAAAGCGAATGATTATGGGAAAGAAGATAATTGTCATTACGGGAAGTCCCCGCATCAAGGGAAACAGCAATGCCATGACGGAGGCCTTTATCAAGGCGGCCGAACGAAAAGGGCATAAAGTGACACGTTACGATGCAGCCAATATGACGTTGGGCGGTTGTCATGCCTGTAAGCGATGCTATACGACGGGAAAGGCGTGCATCCATGATGATGATTTCAATATTCTCGCACCGTGTATCGAGGCTGCCGATGCAGTGGTCTTCTCCATGCCTGTGTATTGGTATTCGATTCCGGCACAGATCAAGTGCGTGATAGATAAGTTTTATGCCTTCATGGTGGCGGGACGCAACGTGGCGGGCAAGCAGTGTGCCCTGTTGAGTTGTTGTGCCGAGGAGGATGAGAGTGCCTTGCAGGGAGTCAGACGTCCGGTGGAGATGATGGTCGATTTTCTTGGTTGGCAGTTGATTGGCGAGGTGTTGGTGCCCGGAGTTGAGGCAGTGGGTGATATCCGGAAGACCGACGCATTGAGTAGAGCCGAAGCGCTGGCCGACCTTTTTTGATTCATAGTGCGTTTTTTTAGAGGGGGATTATCTGCCTTTGTCCCCATCAGCAAATAAAAAAACAGCCATCACTTTCGGTGATGGCTGTTCCGTTTTTTATGAGGACTATATCTTACTCCCACTCGATGGTGGCACTCGGCTTCGGTGACATGTCGTAACATACTCTGTTCACGTTCTTCACCTCTTTCAAGATTCTGTCCGTAATCTTCATCAGTATCGCCCAGTCAACCTGCTCAATGGTTGCTGTCATGGCATCCACTGTATTGACGGCACGGATGATTACAGGCCAATCATAAGAACGCGCATTGTCGCGAACACCCACCGATTTGAAGTCGGGCACAATGGTAAAATACTGCCATACCTTCTTATCCAAACCTGCGGCCTTGAACTCTTCTCTCAAAATGGCATCCGACTCTCTCACTGCCTCCAAACGATCTCTGGTGATGGCTCCCAAACATCTTACGCCCAAACCGGGACCCGGGAACGGCTGACGATATACCATATCATACGGCAGACCCAACTCAACACCACAGGCACGAACCTCGTCTTTGAACAACTGGCGCAACGGCTCCACCAACTCAAACTGCAAATCATCGGGCAGACCACCCACATTGTGGTGCGACTTGACCATCTTGGCTGTCTTGGTGCCACTCTCCACGATGTCGGGATATATGGTTCCCTGACCCAGGAAGTCGATACCGTCCAACTTGCGGGCCTCCTCCTCAAATACGCGGATAAACTCGCCGCCGATAATCTTGCGCTTCTGCTCGGGATCTTCAACACCTTCCAATTTGCCCAAGAATCTCTCCGTGGCATCAACATATATAAGATTGGCATTCAATTGATTTCTGAAAACCTCCACAACGTCCTCAGACTCGCCCTTGCGCATCAAGCCATGATTGACATGTACGCAAACAAGGTTGTCGCCGATAGCCTTCAACAACAGGGCCGCAACGACCGAACTGTCCACTCCGCCCGATAAAGCCAGCAACACCTTGCGGTCACCCACCTGACGGCGAACCAACTCAATCTGATCGTTCACAAAGTTGGTCATATTCCAGTTTGCCTCTGCCTTGCAGACATCAAACACAAACGATTTGACAGCATCTTTGATTGCCTCCACATCGTTCCCGAACTCGGGCAACTTAACCTCACACAACGCCTTGTCGTGACCGGCCGCCATGACGGGGAATCCCGCATCGTAAATCTCTGCCGCAACATCAATCTCCACTCCATCAATAATGTGGTTGGGACCTCCGTTGATAATAATACCCTTTACATTGGGTAATGCTTTGAGCTGTTCCGCTGTGATGTCGTGCGGGTAGATTTCGCTGTAAACGCCCAATGCACGGATGGCT
>JAGBHS010000078.1 GCA_017935385.1 Tidjanibacter sp. | reverse complement strand
ACAAGATTTTGTGACCGTTTTTTTGTTTTCATTTGTTTATCTCACCTTTCTTTTGCAAACATCCACTTAAAAAATCTGACTCTAAAATTCGTCATGCGTAAAGCAGACTCAAAAAAACGGAGAGTCATCGTTACCCGACAACTCTCCTCGCAATACTACTCCTTGATTATTTTTTTCATTAAAGGCTGTCGCCGAAATCCTTGCGGAACTTCTCAAGCAACTTAGCCGGCCAGTTCGTCGTTGGCTCCAAACCACCCATAAAGAATCGCAATACGGGAGGCTCGTAGTTAAATTTCAAACCACCGATCAGATGACGATTCTGATACAACCAATCAACTCGGTCTATAACATAATTAATCTGCGACAGCGTGAACACTCGGCGCGGAACAGCCAGACGCAACAGCTCCACATCGGCCAAAATCTCCTTACCATCCTCGTCACGAACACTCGATATGGTTCTGCGTTCCATACCACGGATACCAGAGCAGATATACAACGCAGCAGCCAACGCTCCTGCCGGATACTCCTCCTGCGGGATATGCTCGCAGAATTTCATCGCATTCACATGCGCACCCAACACTCCCGGAGGCGTAACCATGGGAATACCTCTTTTTTCGAGTTCCTCCACCAAGTATTTGATAAAGTTGGGGCTCTGACTGATCATAGTTTCATCAAGAGTCTCATACAATCCCACAGCCATAGACTCAATCTCTCTAACCGAGATACCTCCATATGTCAAGAAACCCTCAAACAGCGGAATCATAGCCTCCATTTTAGCATATAATGCCTTCTGGTTGGTACAGATACCACCACCTCGTGACGAAGACAGTTTGCGTGCCGAGAAGTAAACCAGGTCGGCCAACCCCGTCATCATCTTTATAATTTCACCCATTGAGTTCTCTTTCCAATTATTCTCACGCTGTTTGATAAGATAAGCATTCTCGCCCAAAAGACTGGCATCAAGAACGAGCATAATATTATACTTATCGGCGATTCTTCTCACGTCCATCATGTTGGCCAGCGAGAACGGTTGTCCTCCGATAAGATTGGTAGAGGCCTCCATGCGGATGAACGGGATATTCTCAACACCGTTTTCCTGAATGCATTTCTCCAATTTCTCTATATCGATATTACCTTTGAACGGATGATCCGACTTAAGTTCAAAAGCGTGATCATAGAGCAATTCGGCAATCTTTCCGCCATTCTCCTGAATGTGAGCAAGAGCCGTAGTGAAATGGTAGTTCATGGGGATCACATTTCCGGGCTTGATGAAGGTGCGGCAAATCACATTCTCTGCGGCACGTCCCTGATGCACAGGCAACAGATACTTCTTACCCAACACATCCTGAACCGCCTTTTGAAGACGTTCAAACGACTGAGAGCCTGCA
This sequence comes from Tidjanibacter sp., assembly GCA_017935385.1. Lineage (GTDB taxonomy): Bacteria > Bacteroidota > Bacteroidia > Bacteroidales > Rikenellaceae > Tidjanibacter. The sequence continues at coordinate 9,623 of JAGBHS010000078.1, read as the reverse complement.
TAAGCATCATCGGCATGCATCATCGCCGAAAGTTGCTGATCACTCATGGCATTGGTTCCGCTGTCGGTCAGCATGTCAAGGAACACATCACGTGTGCTCAAACGGAAAGTATTGAATCCGGCCTCTTTCATCGCCTCCAAACGGCGTTCGATAGGAACAAGATGAAGTTTCTGTACCACACGAACTTTATGCAGTTCAAGCGGAATATCACCACCTCTAAAAAATTTTACGTTACTCATATTCTTTTTGATTAAATTAAAAACATGGTTAGTTTCTTATGACCAATTTACGGTTTTTATTACAATGTTATCCTCATCACCTAAATATTTTACATTATCAGGCTAATTTGTCAAAAAAAGTACTTTTTCTATCTCCCGATTTTAACCCATTATTTATATTCTTTCTCTCTTTTCAGTTTCCAAAACAAGAGAAATGCGTCCATCTCAATCTTCATCACAACATCCTTTCACCCTATAAGCAAACGCATTGATTGACAAAATCTTACAATAAAAATCCCCCCCCCCGAAAAATTAACATAAAATTAACAATAAAAATCATCCGAACAGAATTATTTTAATTCCAAAATGCATATATTTGCAAATATTACACACCATCAGAACAATGAAACTGCATATAATGAGAGGCGGCTTCAAACCCAAAAATTTGCTGTTTATTATCTGCCTTCTCTCATTTAACTTGACATTCGGGCAAAATTCAGGAGACTCTTTGAAGATACATTTTCTTCAAGGAAGTTCCCGTATTGACGTGTCCAAAAGTGAAATAAAGCAGCTTCCTTCCCGCTTAGACAGCATCAGAAAAAGTTATGATGCACCTAATTATAAATTAAGAAACATCACGATCATTGGCGGCGCCTCGCCCGAAGGCGGCATATCGCTAAACAACAGATTGTCCGAGAAACGAGCAAAGACGTTATTCAATCACTTGTCTCAACAAGGTTCTCTGCAAGATGAGTTGATAACTTTCGAGGCCTTGGGTAGAGATTGGCAGGGTCTGTTGGAACTTGCAAAACAAGACACCGATCTTCCTTACAGAACGGAAACATTGCAGTTGCTCGAAGACATCGTGATGAAATCTCAAAACGGGGAACGTGCCGAGGACAACAATCTCAACAGCTGGATAGCACTCAAAGATGGCGCACCATGGAGGTATATGTACAAAGTTCTCTTCCCGAAACTTCGTGCAGCCAGCATTTTATTGTCATACGACAAGATTTGGGAGCCGGCAGACGTCACTCCTATGGGCACATATTTTAGAATTCCCCCCCCCACAAAAATTCAGCTGATTCATAAGCCGGAGCCTCAAATGGCTTCAAACATAGGTGCAGCAGAGAAAGCCTTTTATATGGGTTTAAAATCGAATCTACTGTATGACGCAGCGCTTATACCTAATATAGGCATAGAGTTCTATTTGGGCAGGAACTATTCGGTTGCCGCAAACTGGATGTACGCATGGTGGGACAACTTCAACAGCGGTTGGTTCTGGCGAGTATACGGCGGTGACCTTGCCGTGCGCAAATGGTTCGGAGCAAGAGCCCAGGCAAAGCCCTTGACGGGACATCATCTCGGTCTGTATGCCCAGGCCCTCACATATGACTTCTCAACCGGCAATCGTGGCTACATGGGTGGCGAACCGAACGGTGACATTTTCGACAGAGCCAACTTCGCAGCCGGAATCGAGTACGGATACTCTTTACCCATAGCCCGCCGTCTGAATCTCGACTTCTCGGTGGGAGTGGGCTACATGTGGGGTAAATATTATGAGTACAAGCATATTGACGACTGTTTTGTATGGCAGGCCTCAAAAAAACGTAGTTATCTGGGACCCACCAAAGCCGAGATATCACTCGTCTGGCTGTTGGGCAAAAATAACATCAATGCAAAGAAAGGAGGTATGCGATGAAAAAGTATCTGCTCCATACCATCCTCACGATTGCATTACTCTTCTCTTCGTGTACCCACAAGGAGCTATGTTATCACCATCCTCACACCACAAAAGCGAGGATAAATGTCGATTGGTCTAAATTCACTAAAGAGACGCCATCGGGTATGACGGTGATGATATATCCTCAATCAGGCCGTCCGGTGATTCGCCATACTTCCAATACCATATCGCATGCCATAGTGGATCTTGAAGCGGATATGTACAACACCATCGTATTCAACCAGAGTGAGTCCGAGTTCCTCACGATTACCTTCAAGGACATGGACAGATTCGAGACGGCAGAGGTCAGCCTTAACAATACGGAATCAAAATGGTATACGAGCCGCGCAAACGATGATAAACTTGTGATGCAGCCCGAGTGGATTGCAACCGATGCACAGACCGACGGAGTGGTTACTCCCGAAATGGTTGAGATAACCGGAAATGAATTGCTGGCCAACAAACAGTTGCAGAGCAGGACAACTACCGAGTTCGTCATCGCCTCTCATGTCCCCAGAAACATCATACAAACCATCAATGTGAAGGTGTATATAGACGGAATTCACAACTTGCGTTCTGCCCGAGCATCACTTGACGGATTGGCCGAAGGCTACTCTTTGGCCCAAAGAAAAACCACCGACGTTCAAGCAACCCAGCTGCTCGAATCGTGGAGTATCACATACAACGACAACGACCCGACCAAAGGTTTCATTACGGCACGAATCACGAGTCTGGGTCTTCCTTATAGCCACTCCGAAAAGGCAGACGAGAATGAATTTATCTTATCGCTGCTTCTGGTGGACAACAAGACCATTATAGACGCTCCGTTCTTGGTCGGCGACAAATTGGAGAAAGTGTATGACGAGAACGGAGATGTGATAGAGCTCAATCTGGAACTAAGGCTTCCCGACGCCCTACCCGACGTACAACCGGCCGGCTCGAGCAGTAGCGGTTTCGATGCCATAGTAGACGAATGGGGCGACGAAGAAAACATCGACATGGAATTATAAAACATAAAAACAAAATTTTATTAACTACTATTAAATCTATTAATTACCACGATGAAAAAAGTATTTTTAATGGGCATCATCTCCCTCGCAGCAGCAATGGCATTTACAAGTTGCGCCAAAGATGAAATCTTAGACAGCGTTCCCCAGCAGAGTGCTATCGAGTTCAGCACCTACCTCGGCCGTAACGCAGTGTCAAAAGGAACTATCACCGAAAACGATGGTTTTGCACAGTTCGGTGTTTTTGCTTTCTACACAAAAGAAAAAACATGGGCAACCGCAAAAGCTGATCACACCCCCTACTTCATGTACAATCAGGAGGTTAACAAAAGCGGTAACACCTGGTCTTACACCCCGAAGAAATATTGGCCTGCAACTCAGGGCGAAATGATCTCGTTCTTTGCTTATGCACCTATGGCTTCTAATACTAACGGTATTGCCATTTCGGCAAATAACGTAGCAGGTACCCCAGAAATCACCTACACCATTGACGCTGCTAATCTCGAAAACATGGCCGACCTGGTAACCGACGTGATTATTGACGAAACGAAAGTTGCCAATTCAAGTTTGGACGATGACAACAAAGATGTCAGTTTCAAGCTCAACCACGAACTTACCCGTGTTAACATTACCGCAAAACTTAGCGCAGATGCATTCGGAAGCGACGCTGCAAACAAAACAAAAGTAAACATTACCAACATCGAACTCCAAGGAGCAGGTTTTGCTACCAGCGGTGTTTACACCTTTGCTGATGCAAATGACGCTTCTGCCGACAATGTTACACGTGGTACTTGGGAGATTACCGGCAACAGCAGCCTGGATATTTTCGACACTGATGCAAATTTCATCAACCACGCAGTAGATACAGATCTTAACGGTGCTGGTTACACTACATCAGGTGTTGCCGTTCCGACCACTACTCCCGTATCGTTGTTCAAAACAGATCAGTATCTCTTCCTGATTCCTGCAAACGGTACCACCGGTATTGATGCAAACTCGAAAGTAGAGCTTGTTATCTCTTACGACATTGTGACCATCGACGCCAATTTGGCTACCGGTTACAGCATATCTCAGGCGAAAAAGATTGTTGAGGTTCCTGCCGCCGGTCTGAAACAGGGTGTGGCTTACAACTTTGCATTGACCTTCGGTCTGAACGAGGTTGTTCTTTCGGCTACTGTTGCTGATTGGGAGGAAGCAGGTAACGACCTCACCGGTGACGTTGACTATCCCAAAGAGGATGCACAATAACAGACATTAATATATAGGTAATGAGGGATTGAGCCCCCTCATTACCACTAATAAAACCAAATTCAAACTAAAACAATGGCAGTCTATAAACATATCATAAGTGTGTTATTGAAGGCATTAATGCTTTCGGGATTGGTATTTTTGGCCGCATGTGCCAAAAACGCAGAGCCCGAAAACGAGCACATCTCTTTCAAGATTGCCAATCCTGACGGATGGAACGAAATCACGCGCGGTGCTGAGTTGACAAACACCTCTATCCGCACGGAAGGATTCGGCATATTCGCCTATCATACTGAAACATCGGTGTGGAATCCGACCCAACACTCAGTACCCGATTTCATGAACAACACCAAAGTCACTTATTCGGGTGGTGCGTGGAGTTATACACCCCTGAAATACTGGCCTCACAACCAAAGCGAAAAAGTCAGTTTCTTTGCCTATGCTCCCCATGTGGTCGGACAATCCATTACAGGCTCTACTCTCGCATTCCAGGTGGCACAAGAGATAGACAATCAGATAGACCTCTCGTGGAGTTCAAACGAAACAATAAATCTCAACAAGAACACCAGCGTAGTGGAGTTCGCATTCAAGCATGCTCTTGCCCGCATAGGATTTACCGTAAAAGTGGATGTTGATGGCGCATCGCCTATCCCTGCAACCGTGGAGTTCAGAATCAAAAATGTTACCGCCGGTTTCGACCTCGATCCGTCGGATTCACAACAAGAAGGTTTTTATACACAAGGCAACCTGAATCTGCACAACACCGCAGATGTGCCCGTATGGACAGACAAATCAGGTTATTGTTCCTTCTCTCTCGCCCCGCGACACTTCGTGGGAGGTGACATAGAGGGTTTTGCGTTGACTGATGAGAATACGACACAAGCACAGAAACTCAACGCAGACAATGCCTACATAATGGTGATACCGCAAGATTTCGGCACAAACGGTTTCAACATATCGGTAGAATACGAAGTCATACTCACCGACAAGAACGGTCACGAGTATCAGAGATATACACAAACCGGCAGAGGAGTTGTAAAAACCGACCTCGAAGCCGGAAAGACTTACACAATTAATATCACCACCGGAATAAGCAAGTCAAGTGTCGAACTGATAAGCATCACCAAGTGGGAAAACGGTGGCGAAGTCTTAATCTCCAATATCGTACCAGACATAGTATAGAAACAATTATGAAAAAAACATTAACATATTGTTTGGTAGCCCTGCTGTGCATGGTGTCGTCCTGTTCGAAGAACGAAGAGGGCATCTCCACTTCTTTGGAGCAAATCCACTTGGAGGTGGCGGACATGTCTTCTATACAAACTCGCGCCCAACTCTTTGACAACTACGACGATCTCATCAGCCAAGGTAACTTCACACTTGATGCCTATCTCAAAAACAACGGCAACAACTTTATTGATAATGCGTGGGTTTATTACTTCCTACCCGACGATGCAGTCGTTGGCGAATGGCGTTTCCGCGATGTTGTAAACCAAGGAAACCTTATCAATTTCTATTGGCCCAATTACACCAATCTGGATTTCGTGGCTTACTTGCCGCGCGAATTGTCAAAAACCGCTTGCGAATCCGTTTCCGACATCTCTTATACTGCCGCAAACGGAGTAAACTTTACCGCCACCATGCCGGCTGTGATAAATGACAGAACCGAAGAGGAACGAATTGCCGAAAATGCCAAACAGGAACTCGTCTATGCTTGTCGTTTGGATCAGGGCAAAGAGGCAGGAAGTGTAAAGTTAAGATTTGTCCATCCGTTTGCTACTATCAGATTCAGGCTGCATCAATCTCATCGCGACCTGCAAATCAACAGCATTACGTTATACAATGTTAATATATCGGGTGAATTTTCAAGCGGACAAGATACTTTCGAGCCATACCTCTCCAACAATCTGGGACAAGATTATCTTACTTACAGCAATTGGATCGGCACAGAAAGCGGTTCGATTAAGATCAATTTGGACAAGGTTGTTCCCGACGACATAAACTACCAATCTCAAATAGGCGGCCCCTATTTGGTGATTCCCCAAATATTGAATGACAGTAACCGAACGATCAATTTGAGTGTTAATTACACATGGAACGGCGAAACCGTGGAGTCGGCACAATACCCCATCGCAACCGCTTCGGTTCCGGCATGGCAACCTGGGAAAAAATACACCTATACACTTGACCTTGGCGACAACAAGGAGGAAATTCTATTTAAAACCATAGTGGAAGAGTGGGAAAAAGGAGAAGAGGATGGTTATGAAAACAATTATGAGGTACAATAACATGAAAGAGATTATATACATCATATTGGCGGCAGTATTATTGGCCGGTTGTCAGAAAGAGGATTTTAATGATCCCTCCTCAGTGGGCTCGTTAATCTATCTGTCTGCAACCACCGAGAACAGTACCCCTATAACTCGTACCCCCTATGAGTACACCGTGCCCAATGATCAACCAGACGGCATTCTGAATACTGCCATATGGGCCTCGTCGTTCTATTCCGCTCAGAATGGTTATACATATCCCAATCCAAATCCGCCATTGAATGGTAAAAATGGTACCGGCGCCAATGCCAATCAGGTAGCCATTCATGCTACGGCTCATTTTGATTCAGGTTCTCCGCAGTTGCTCGATCAGGCAGTATATCCTCAAAGCGGAACACCTGTGTTTTTCGTGGGGCTGCATCCCAACAGCAATTGGAGTAGCGACGCCGAAGGAAAAACAGCCAACTTCAAGTTCAACGGAAGTCAGGACGTAATGTTCGCACCAAGAATAGAGGGGCAATATGCCGATGAATCCACGCTTAACAATCCGGTGTTTGATGTCCCCGAGTTGAATTTCCGTCATTTGTTGACATGGATGAAAATCAAGGTTGTGGCAGAGAGCCAGAACGCGATGTCGGCATGGGGTAAAATCAAAGACATTAAGATTACAAGTCAGAATCAATTAAGTGTTGATATAAATCGCGGCGACATAGCCAACGGCGTTTTTGATTTCAAGAAACAGGTCTCTTATTCTGCATCTGCCGATCATAGCGGTTCTTTACCTCTATACAAAACAGGCACTAACACTGTATTTCCAGATGCAGGAGGTTACCAGTTGAAATACTATCCCGAAGTGACGGCACCACAAGAGGTGGCCTACGTATTGTGCTCACCGGTAGACGCCTTGGAAACAGTTGTTGAAGACGGAGTGGATGTCAAATATCCTGAATATACTATTCATATCGAAACTGAAAACAGAAAAGTTTCTGTTCCGATCGACCTGAAAATAAACGAAACCACATATTTTACCAACAGCACACGTGCCAAATGTTTCACCTTAAATCTCACTTTTAAGATGGGAAATACGATAGTCGTAACCGGCGACATTGTGGACTGGACACTTGGCGGAGTAGGAAATGTTGAATTATAAAACCCAAAGGATATATGCAAAAAATACGATACATAGGAGTCTTTCTTTTCGCTATTCTTTGTATGGCCTGCGAAAAAAACGAAGAGTTACCTTCTTACAAAGACAGAGTCATCACTCTCAATGCCGACATTGATGCAGAGATTGCCTCAATGAGCCGAGCTGTTTCCGCAGACATACACACGGGTACCTCTGTGGCCGGCATGAAGGCCGATGTATGGTTCTCAACCGAGAAAGGCATCTATCCCGACAACCCCTCTCCTACTGGACCTAACTTTCTGCCCTATCGTTCGAGCATAACATATGATATCGCCGGAAGTCCCACGACCGTCTATGTGGATTCGGCAAACAAAAAAGACCCCGTATCATACCCTATCAATAAAGACTCTGTCTACTGTGTGGGTTTATATCCATCGAATGCATGGAGTTGTTCGGATGGCAAGACAGCCTCGTTTGTAATAGACGGCTCCACAGACGTCATGTTCGCCGAACAGATAGTAGGGACATGGGAGAACCCATTCCCAAGACAGACTTATAAACACCTGCTCACCTGGTTGAAATTTGAGGTGGTCGCCTCTCATATAGATGCGATAAATCAGTGGGGCGATATAACGAATCTGTCGATTGTTAATTCGGATAAAACGATTAACGTGACCTTCCCTGTCGCACCGGAAAGCAAAAATTCTGTGATAAGTTACAGTGGCGGCACCGATACTTTAAATGTTGTTGACACACCTATGCCGTTGGATATCACGATTACAACTTTCGGTTCGGTATTGTGTAAACCGACAACGGCCATCACACTATCAATCACAACCGAGGAAATGGGAACGAAAGATATTGTTGTACAGCTATATGATGATAAGGGAGTGAAAATTACCGATCCGGCTCAGACCATGGGAAAATTGTTTATCATCAATATTTCTTTCAGCAAATTCAATAGTATAGAGGCAACATGCAGCCTTATTCCGTGGAATGAAGCCAATGTGGACTTAAAGTGATAACGAGATGAAAAGTTTTTGGAACATATATATACGCATAATAGCCTTGGGACTCATTATTGTCCTCGGCGGCTGTACGAAAGACAGCATTGAAGAGATCGACACCCGAAAACAGGAATACATTGGTTTCTACGGCGGAATGTCGGTCAGCACACGTTCTTATGAAGGGCGTGGAGCCTCTTCACAGTTGAGCTACATGGAGCAGGAGTGGGAACTGACCGAGACTTCTCAATCACCACAAACAAAAGGCAGGCCAGTAGACATTCTTACCGGCTTGAATGTAGGCATGTTTGTTCACCCTTATAAAAACGGAGGCATACAGACGGCCGTGATGCAAAATCATGAATTCGAGTTCATAAACAACGAAGACATGAAATCCATATCAGATCTTGTATTGTGGGAAACTGTCAGCGGTACCGATTCGTTGCATGTATATGGCTATGCGCCCATCATCTCCGCTTCGTCCACAAACATCAGCACAACGACGAGCAATGGAGTCACAACCATATCATACACCGTTCCGTCAGACGTTGCAAATCAAACAGATATAATAGCCACCGACATCAAAAAGGTAGCAAGTGACTACAATCAGAACATACCTCTTACATTCAGACACATACTGACCGGAGTACGTTTTAAGACGGGATTTGATTGTCAGGTATTAAGTTTGAAAGTGGTTAATGTGTTTGGGAAAGGTGATTTCACCGTAGGACACAGCTGGGGAAATCATGGTCAACCGGCAACCACATTCACCATTCCGATTCCAAGCGGAGGAAAAAACGTTGAAGCCGACACGTACATATCGGATGACGAGAATATTCTCATGATGATTCCGCAGGAGATTCCCGACAGTGCCTATGTAGAAATGAGATACATTGACGAAAACGGAGATGAGGGGATCATAAAGGCCAGCCTTAAAGGCCTAAAATGGGAACAAGGAGTGCTTGTATCGTACACTCTTCATGAACAAAAGGCTGAGAACTATGTCTATTTTGACCTTAATGCAGGC
>JAGBHS010000007.1 GCA_017935385.1 Tidjanibacter sp. | reverse complement strand
TCAACATTCGATACACTCTTTCTTGAATCATTAATTGATAGGCTCTAACTCTATTTCTATATACTCCTGATACTTTCCTGCTGCACCAGTTGCAAGATCGACGGCTCCTCCTATTATTCCTCCTAAAATAATATTTACAAATACGACTCCATTTACTTTTGCTTTTAATTGAAATGTTGTGTTTTTATATCCCTCTTTTTTGGCTACGAGTAATTGAGAGGAGATACTTCTTTTTATATGTGCAGTACAGGTTTGTTCCCCTTCTGCTATTTCTGCTATTTTCATACCATCCATATATATGCTGGTGCCTGCCGGGGCTGCAAATACAACGGTTTGGTTTGTTCCGGTGATAATGGTTGCACAACTTGCAAACATAAATAAGCTAACTGCAATTAATAATAATTTCTTCATTTTTCATTGTTTTTAGTTTACAGTGTCCCTCTGTTGGATAATAATAGTTGGAAATATAAAAGACGTGGGACAAAACCTGATATTTGCTTTCTGAGGTCTTAGGAAACCGTGTAGTACAAATATGCAGAATGATGCCCACGTCAGAAACGTGGACGTCAAACTTCATTCCTTGTACTACGTGAAAGTTCCTAAGTTTCAGAAAGCAAGGTATAAAGCTAACGCCTTTTATATGTATGTGCACCTTTGATATTGGCGCAATGATTTTGTGAGTCTAAGTTGTTTCTAATGTTTCATAGGCATGTTGTTTTGTGTGTTATAAATATCGGTCGGAAAGATTTCGGACCGAAGAATAAATCTACTTTAGCGGAAACAAAAAATTACTCCCAAAGTTTCTCGGGATATTCGCCAGCATCAATCAACGCGCGAATCTTGGCCATAACGGCGGGTTTATCCTCCTTATAAGTCACACCGAACCACTGGGCGCTACTATTCAGAACCTTCATTTTGGCCGTTCCGTTATTGATGAGAGTGTTTACAACCAACGGAATGAAAAACTCTGCTTTCATATTGGTCTGAATCTCGGGCTGGGCAAGGAACTCGCTGAAAAGTTTCTCGGAATGTTTGAAATAATCGGGAGTGAAACCGAACATGGTCATTGATACCGTAGTATCCTCATCGATGGGGTGTGAGCCACTCTCGTCTTGGTAAGTCACGATGCCGTCTTCGCCACGTGCGATGTTAAGACGTTCTACCATTGATTCAAGATTGCCGTCGGCATCTACATGACATTCGCCACGAGAAACGGTTCCGTAATCTGAAAGAGTATTTTTAAGACAATAGCCTACCATGCAGTAGTCGTTCTGGCTGTTATCCAATTGAGAAAGGTATTTACCGATGGTTGCATATGCATCACGGCCATAGAAATCGTCGGCATTGATCACTGCAAAGGGCTCGTTCACCGTACCCAACGCCATGAGTACAGCATGATTGGTGCCCCACGGTTTCACTCGGTCGGCGGGAATCTGAAAACCTTCTGGAATTTTATCCAACTCCTGAAATACGAACTCTACCTCTATTTTATTTCCGAATTTCTCTTTATAGAAAACTTTTCTGAAAGTGTCCTCGAACTGGTGACGAATTACGAAAACCACCTTGCCGAAACCGGCACGGATTGCATCGTAAATCGAATAATCAATGATAGCCTCATTGTTGGGGCCAACTCCATCAATCTGCTTCAAAGAGCCGTAACGAGAAGCCATTCCGGCTGCAAGTACTAAAAGTGTAGGTTTTGCCATAAGTTTTTATTAGTGTTTGGTTTGTAAATTTCACAACAATCGCAAAGAGATATTCTCTCTCACGTCAAATGCAAATATAGTTTTTTTGGCCGAGAAACTCAATCTTATTGCACACTTAATTGCAATATAAATCCGTTAATTCATTATCTTTGCGTAAGAATATGTTTTGAGGACGGTTGAACGTATTTTTACTTTTCGAGGGCCAATCGTTCGGACTGAAAACGGAGAGAAGAGATGAGACAGGGAATTTTCGGATATTTTTTAAGAAACATAGTGGTTAAGCACCGTTTGAGCATCAGAGATAATGATGATCGTGAGATGTATTACACCGATTTCAGTGTGATGCGATTCATTCTTTGGTTGCTTGCAGTGGTGTTTGTGGTGTTTGTGGGAACGTTATGTCTGGGGGCATTCACGCCTATACTTGATATATTTCCGGGATTTGTCGGCCATAAATCCAAAGATGTTATGGTGCAGAATCTGACAAAACTTGATTCGTTGAGTATGGAGATTGCAGATATGGCCGAATATGTGGATAATATCTCTATGGTGCTTGAAGGAAAGAGCCCGGTGATGAGAACGGCTGCTGATGCAATCAGTAGAGAGGAGGCCGATTTGGCGCTGGTTACCCCGTCGTTGGCAGACTCATTGCTGCGTGCCCAAATGGAGGGCGAAGGTCGCTATGGTCTTAATCGCGATAATGAAGAACCGCGTGTGAGAAGAGATTTGGAGCTTTTGCCGCCATTGAAGGGAGAGGTGGTTGAGAAATTTGATGCCGTAGCGGGACAATATGGTACGGTTGTTCGTGTTGATGGCATTAAGCAAGTGTCGGCCATACAGAGTGGTACGGTGATATTGGCATTGTGGAGTCCGGAGGATGGTAACGTGTTGCAGATACAGCACACGTCGGGTTTCGTGGCAACCTATAAAGACATGAGCCAGGTGTTCAAGACCGCTGGCGACAAGGTTGTTGCGGGCGAGGTGTTAGGCACCATATGGGTGGAGGATGCAAGTACCGATTTTGAGTTCGAGTTGTGGTCTAACGGCCAACCGATGGATGCACAAAACTATATAACATTCTAACTAATGCAATCAAACAACAATAAACAACGTATCGCACTGCTCGGTTCTACCGGCTCAATAGGAGAACAGACACTCGATGTGGTGAGATGGTACAGCGACAGATTTGAGATTAACACATTGACAGCCAATCGTCAATGGCAACGTTTGGTGGAGCAGGCGGTGGAGTTCCAGCCCGATAGTGTGGTTATTGCTGATGAACGTTATTATGCCGATGTGAAGGCTGCGTTGGAGAAGTATCCGATTAAAGTTTATGCCGGCAATGAGGCCATAGAGCAGGTGGTTGCTTCTTCGGAAGTGGATGTTGTTGTGAACGCATTGGTCGGTTACGCCGGAATGTTTCCGTCGGTGGCGGCAGTCAGGGCCGGCAAGAAATTGGCACTGGCAAATAAGGAGAGTCTGGTGGTGGCGGGTAGCATCATCATGAAGATGGCAGCCGAAAAATTTATTCCCATTGTACCTATCGACTCGGAACATTCGGCCATATTTCAGTGCTTGGTAGGCGAGGTTTCTGAACCCCGACGAGTTATTGTTACTGCTTCGGGCGGTCCGTTCCTGAATACGCCCCTGAATGAACTGGACAAAGTTACGGTGGAACAGGCATTGCGGCATCCGAATTGGAGTATGGGAGCCAAGATAACGATAGACTCTGCAACTTTGGTGAACAAAGGTTTCGAAGTGATAGAAGCACATTGGCTGTTCGGATTGCCTGCCGAAAAAATAGATGTAATTGTTCATCCGCAGTCGGTGATTCACTCTATGGTGGAGTTTGAGGATGGAGCAATAAAGGCGCAACTCGGAACACCCGATATGCACCTGCCCATTCAGTATGCTTTGATGCATCCGCAGAGATTGACATGTGGTGATGATCGTTTCGATTTTTTGCAACACCCCGAGTTGACGTTCCGCGCGGTGGATTACGAGAAATTCCCCATGTTGGCCACCGCCTATGAGTGTCTGCGCAGGGGAGGAAATAGTTGCTGCGTGATGAATGCAGCCAATGAGATAGCCGTTAAAGCCTTCCTTGATAAGCGTGTGAAATATACCGATATCGCACGAATAATCAATGGCTCGTTGGAGCAGGCCGATTTTGTGCAGACTCCTACGCTTGATGATCTGGCGCAGAGCAATGATCAGGTGCGCCGATTGGCAGAGGAGATTGCAGCAAAATTGTAATGATGTGATGATTTTTTGGCGACATAGGTTGTCAGAGATTAAAAGAGGTTAGGGAAAGAGTTAATAAGAAAGTATGGAGATATTGATAAAAGTCGCACAATTTCTATTGAGTTTCTCGCTGTTGGTGATTGTGCATGAGTTCGGACATTTTCTTTTTGCAAAGATATTTGGTGTGAGAGTGGAACGGTTCCAACTCTTTTTTGGTAAGGCCTGGGCGAGTTTCACGCTGGGCGAGACCGTATATGCGATTGGTTGGGTGCCGTTCGGCGGTTTTGTGAAACTGTCGGGTATGATAGACGAGAGCATGGATGTGGAGCAGATGAAACAAGATCCGCAACCATGGGAGTTCCGCACCAAACCAGCATGGCAGAGAATGTTGATTATGGTGGGCGGCGTGTTGATGAACGTGGTGCTCGCCTTCGTTATATATGTAGGTATGAGTTGGGCGTGGGGCGAACAGTATATCTCCAATAAAGATATGGTGTATGGCTATGCGTTCAGCGAGTTTGCCGAGGAACTCGGATTCGAAGATGGCGACAAGGTGCTGACTATTGCGGGCGAAGAGGTGTTGGATTATAGCAAAATTTTGCCCAATATAGCCATTGAATCGGATAATAGAGTGGTGGAGGTTGAACGAGACGGAGAGGTGGTTGCTCTCGAACTGCCCGTTGTGCCGATACAGAACTATACGGAGGATGCCGAGTTTGTCATGCCTCGTTATCCGTTTATTGTTCAGGAAGTGGTGGAAGGATTGGGCGCCGACAAGGCAGGTCTGATGCCGGGCGACAGTCTGGTGGCCTTCAACGGAGAGAAAGCGCTGTTCTTTGATGAGTATACGGATAAATTTACGGCCAATGCCGGTCAAACGGTTGAATTGGGAGTGGTGCGTGATAGTGCAGGTGTTGATATCATGAAATTGATACCGGTTGCGGTGTCGGAAGAGGGAAAAATCGGAGCCATGGTCAGTGCGGGCGACTACATAAAACTACGTTCAACAAATTATTCGTTCTGGGAGTCGATTCCGGTCGGTGTCAAACGTGTCGGCAGCGAGATGAGCGACTATTGGAAGCAATTGAAAATGGTGGTGAGACCCGAAACGGAGGCCTATAAGTCGTTGGGCGGCCCTATTGCAATAGGCAGTGTCTTCCCGTCGGAGTGGAACTGGATGGTGTTGTGGCGCTTGACGGCCATGTTGTCGGTGGTGCTGGCCATAATGAATATCTTACCCATTCCTGCCTTTGATGGAGGCCATGTGTTGTTCCTGTTGATAGAGGTGATTACACGCAGGAAACCAAGCGACAAGGTGCTGATATATGCCCAGAGTGTGGGCCTGGCCCTGATGCTGTTCCTGATGATATATGTGACATGGAATGATATAGCTAGAATTTTTATACATTAGTATAAGTTTATGTTAAATTTCGCCATGTTATTTGTACAATTGTAGTCGAAATACTATTTTTGGTATCGAAAGCAAGTGGTATTAATAAAAATTGAAGAAAAAATGGAGACAAATGCTCAGAAGTATGTTGAGTCGTTTATGGCCGACATCATTGCAAAGAACCCTAATGAGAAGGAGTTTCATCAGGCAGTAAGAGAGGTGGCAGAGAGTGTGGCCCCTTATATCGTAGCTAACCCCCAATTGATCAAGATGAAAATTTTGGAGCGTATTGCCGAGCCCGAACGCGTAATCATGTTCCGCGTTCCTTGGGTGAACGACAACGGAGAAGTTATGATAAACAAGGGCTACCGTGTACAGATGAATAGTGCGATTGGTCCTTATAAGGGCGGTATCCGTTTCCATTCGAGTGTGAATTTGAGTATTTTGAAGTTCTTGGCCTTCGAGCAGACATTCAAGAACAGCCTTACCACGTTGCCTATGGGTGGCGGTAAGGGAGGTTCGGACTTCTCACCCAGAGGAAAATCAGACAATGAAGTTATGAGATTCTGCCAGAGTTTCATTACCGAGTTGTATCGTCATATCGGTCCCGACACTGACGTTCCCGCAGGAGATATCGGTGTAGGAGGTCGTGAGGTAGGTTACATGTTCGGCCAGTATAAACGTTTGCAGAACGAGTTCACCGGAACCTTCACCGGTAAAGGTATTTCGTTTGGTGGTTCATTGATGCGTCCCGAGGCAACGGGTTACGGTACCTGCTACTTCGCAGAGGCGATGTTGGCAACCAAAGGCGACAGCTTCAAGGGTAAGAACGTGGTTATTTCAGGTTCGGGTAACGTGGCACAGTTCGCAGCCAAGAAGGCTCTTGAATTGGGAGCAAAGGTATTGACCATGTCTGATTCAAACGGCTTTATTTACGATCCGGACGGAATCGACGAGAAGAAATTGGCTTATATCTTCGAGTTGAAGAACGTGATTCGCGGTCGTATCAAGGAATATGTAGAGGAGTATCCTTCGGCACAGTACTTCCCCAACGAAAGACCTTGGGGTATCAAGTGCGATATAGCTATGCCTTGCGCAACTCAGAACGAGTTGAACGGAGAGCAGGCAAAAGCGCTGTTGGCAAACGGTTGTATGTGTGTTGCAGAGGGAGCAAACATGCCGTCTACGCCCGAAGCAATTGCAGCATTCCAAGAGGCAAAGATTCTCTACTCGCCGGGTAAGGCATCTAATGCAGGTGGAGTGGCAACTTCTGGTCTTGAAATGACTCAGAACTCGAATCGTTTGAGTTGGAGTTCAGAGGAGGTTGATGCCAAGTTGCGCCAGATCATGAGCTCTATTCACGAGGTTTGCGTGAAGTATGGTACTCAGCCCGACGGATATGTGGATTATGTGAAGGGTGCAAACATTGCCGGATTCATGAAAGTTGCCAATGCAATGCTGGCTCAGGGTATTGTTTAGCGTCTGATTCAATATTTTATAAAGTTTCGGCTCTCGTTCGGTAGGAATGGGAGCCGTTTTTTGTTGTGAGGTGATGAGTTTTTTACTACCTTTACACACATAACACGATAAGAAAAGAATTATGGCAAAGGTGAAAAAGGTCTTTTTCTGTACCGAGTGTGGCTTTGAAGCCCCGAAATGGATGGGAAAATGTCCGTCATGTGGCGCTTGGAATACTTTTACGGAGGAGGTGGTGAGCCGCGGTGACGACAAGGGCATTGCATCGCAACACGCCTCGGAGGCACGAGTTCAGCGTATTGATGAGATTGAAGAGGTGGTGCATAAGCGTATCCGTTTGAGTAGCGAGGAGACCAATAGAGTCTTGGGAGGCGGAATGGTCCAAGGGTCGATGATTCTGTTGGGTGGAGAACCCGGAATTGGAAAATCGACACTGACGTTGCAGATGGCTCTCAACAGCGAAGGACTGAAAACACTCTATGTGTCGGGTGAGGAGTCACCACAACAGATAAAGATGCGTGCCGCGCGTATCGGTGGCGGTAACGACTCGTGCTATATCTATGGCGAGACGGTGTTGGAGAATATCGTGGCGCAGATAGATGCACTGCATCCCGATTTGGTGGTGATAGACTCAATACAGACCATTTATAGCCAGACGATAGATTCGTCAGCGGGCAGTGTGTCGCAGATCAGGGAGTGTGCGGCGGTGTTGCTGAAATATGCCAAGACGACGGGCACTTCAATAATCGTCATCGGCCACATAACAAAAGACGGCACGATAGCCGGCCCCAAGATTCTGGAACACATTGTGGATGTGGTATTGCAGTTTGAGGGCGACAACAATAATGTTTATCGAATTCTGCGCGGAATAAAGAATCGTTTCGGTGCCACTTTTGAGATAGGAGTTTTCGAGATGCGCGGCGAGGGACTTGTGGAGGTCAGCAATCCGTCGGAGATTCTGCTCACACATTATGAAGAGCCGTTGAGTGGAATTGCTGTCGGAGCGGCGGTGGATGGAATAAGACCCTATCTGATAGAGGTGCAGGCGCTGGTGAGCAATGCTGCGTATGGAACTCCGCAGCGTTCGGCAACGGGATACGATTTCAAACGACTGCAAATGTTGAACGCCGTATTGGAGAAACGTGTCGGCTTGAAGATGTTTTCGAAAGATCTGTTTTTGAATTTTGCAGGTGGATTTAGGGTGCAGGATACGGGATTGGATCTGGCTATTGTGGCGGCGGTTATCTCGTCGTATTTTGACAGGCCCATCGCTGAGGGTGTGTGTTGTGCAGGCGAGATAGGATTGTCGGGCGAGGTGCGACCGGCTCCGCGCAGCGAACAGCGCATCAGTGAGGCGGCTCGTTTGGGATTCAAGCGTGTTGTGGTATCGGGTTATCTGAAAAAGAGCAAGATAAAGATGCCGTCGGGCGTGGAAGTGGTTTACATCAATAATGTGGCCGAGTTGCCCAAGGCGATATTCTAATCTAATTTTACCCAATACTCGATTATATTGAGGGTGTCGGCGGTGTCGGCGCCCTCAAATCCTTTTATATCGGTGTCGGATACGGTTTGCAGATATGTTTCAAGGAAACGTTCCGAGGTGCGGTGGCTCCAATGCCACGGTTCGGGCATGTAGCCCTTGGGGCGACCTTCGGTGTAGGGGCGGAAGAAATTATACTCGGCAGCATGGTCATAGAGCCATTGCAGAACCCGATTGCCCTCTTTTGTGAAAAAGTATTTGAATTCCACGCTGTTCAGATCCACATCGGTACCCCAATGGTGGCGTGATGTGGTGGGCATGGAGCTGTAACGCAATATGTGGCGGGCTCGTTCGACGGGCTCCATATGGCTGCGTTCTGCGGAGTTCCACTTTCTTTCCCATATTGTTTTCTGGCGGTCGAAACTGCGGAAGGCTGATATGATATACAGATTCACGCTGTCTTTGCGGGCGGCTTTTTGCATCCGTTTGAAATCGTCATACACCTCGCTGCGCAACCAGAAGCCGTTCTCTTTGTGCCATTCGGGAGCCTTGGGTTCCACCATGCCGAAGAGTTCCTCGCGCGAGGGGGCTGGGCTTTGACAAGTAGCATCATCAATCTGCCCGAAGCACATTGACGATACCAGCAAAGACAAGATTATGCACCAAAAAGTTTTCATGATGTAAAAATAGTATTTTTTGTCCTTTTGGCCATATCTATTCTTATCGTCCGAAAAATTAATATTTTCTTTACATTGACTATAATTTGCAGAATGTCAGTCTGTTGTGCGGATTTACCCCCCCCCACCGATTTTTTCCGGTTCGGGCGTGTTACATTTTTGGATTTTGTTCGTCTAATTAATAGATTCGCAAATAGAACGATGAATATTAACGATTAACACAGAGATAAAATGAAGAGATTTTTCATGATTTTTCTTTTGGGACTGATTGTTTCGGGAGGTGTTTTTGGTGCGCAGACAGTGGGCAAATTGTCCGGAACGGTAAGAAGCGACAAGGGCGACAAGGTGGCCTATGCGACAATCATTCTTATGAAACAGGATTCTGTGCAGGTGGCAGGTACGGTGAGTGACGAGGAGGGACGTTGGGCGATTCCGGCTCCTGAGGGCGACTATCTGCTCAAAGTGACCTGCATGGGCTACGAAGGTACCGAACGCGAGGTGGTGTTGAGGGGAACGACCGAGGTGGATGATATTGTGCTGACCGAGTCGGCAACCGCTATCGAGGGCGTCGTGGTCAGGACCAAACTCATCACTCGCGAGGCCGACCGTTTTGTGGTGAATGTGTCGGGTAGCAATACCGCCATCGGGAAGGATACTTATGAGATGATAGGCATCTCGCCGGGAGTGCGTGCCGATGAGGACGGAATAAAAATCAACGGTCGCAGTGGTGCGCGTGTCATGATAGGGGAGAGGTTGCTCAATATGTCGGGCGATGAGTTGATCTCTTATCTGCGCAGCATCCCTGCCGAGAATGTGCAGAAAATAGAGGTCATCCCCATGGCGGGAGCCGATTACGATGCCGACAGCTCGGGCGGAATAATCAAAATCACACTCAAACGACAGCGCAATGACGGTGTGGACGGAACTCTCTCGCTGGCCGGATACATGCCCGTCGAGAGCAAGTATGACTATTGGTTCTGGCAACCCTCGTTCCGCGTGAACTATCAGAAAGACCGCCTTAATCTCTATACCAGCGGTTCGTACAGCAAGTATGACGGAACCATTGATGTGTTCGATCGTATCGAACGTTTCGACGAAAACAACGAACTGATATCTACCGTAAATTCAGCCAGCAGGATGAGAGAGGTGAACGAGCCGTATCGTTTGAGTCTGGGTGCGGTTTATGATCTGAATAGTCGTCACAGCGTGGGTGGAGAGGTGAATTTCTACACCAAGGATGACATGTCAAGGACTATTGCCGACTCTCGCCAGCAGTTCCCGACTCTCGCCACGAACAACACGGTGGACAACAAGAGTGATTATGAGAATTATGGCAATGGTGGCTCTCTGAGTGCCACGCTGAATTATATTGCCAAACTGGATACCCTCGGCTCAACCTTCAAACTCATTGCCGATTACTCACATTCCGATAGCGATTCGCACTATTTGGAATCCAATGAGGCAACCGTGGGCACGTTGGCACCCGTAACCGAATATCGTCGTCTGTTGGGAGACAGCGAGTTCAATATCTATGCGCTGACGGCCAATGTGGAGAAGAAACTTTCGCCACGCAGCTCTGTCCGTTACGGAGGAAAAATCTCCTACAACACCGTCTTCGATCGTATGGATTATTATAACAGCACCGTTGGAGAGCCCTACGACTGGGTGTTCGACGACAACATGACCAATCCGCCGACGGACTATAACGAGAGTGTGGGGGCTCTGTATTTCATCTACAACAATTCGTGGAAACGCCTTTCTCTCTCGGCCGGCTTGCGCGGAGAGTACACATGGCTCGAAAACAAAAACGGAGGTGTCAAGCAGAACTATTTCGACCTCTTCCCCAATGCCACACTCTCATATGCTCTCAACGATCGTAGCAGCAACATGCTTATCGCACAGTACTCGCGCAATATTTACCGTCCGTCGTTCTCGGTGTTGAACAACTATCAGGTGCGCATCTCGGAGTATACGACCGTTATCGGTAATCCGAATCTTACGCCCCAGTACTCCTCGAACCTCTCGCTTACATATGTGTTGAACTATAAGTATACCTTCTCGTTGGTGGGACAGTTCGTGCGCGACGTGATACAGCAACAGATGTTTACGCAACCCGACTCGGACGTGATATATTACCAGCACGTCAACTCGGCCGAACAGAATTCGTATGGTGTTTCAATGAGCCTGCCGTTCGAGGTGACCAAGTGGTTCTCGTTCAACTACGACTTGCAGATGTTGCAGATGGATACAAAGAGTGAATTTGCCAACTCTTCATGCCTTTACACCTCGATGGATGCCAATATGAACTTCACGCTGCCGCGCAACTTCTTCTTTGAAGTGAACGGCTGGTGGATGTCGAAGGTGGAAATCGGTACATTGATGCAGTTGCCGATGGGCGATTTCGATGTGGCGATAAAGAAACGTTTGAAAAACAATAAGATGACATTGAGTCTGGGTGTGGATAATCTGCTGAATAATCCGGGACGTATTCGTTCGCAGGGTGAGGGCTTCAAAGAGAGTCTCCACCAAATGAACCAGCCGCGCATTGTGCGCGCTTCGGTGAATTACAACTTCAATGCGGGTAAGAAATTCACTCGCCGTACGGTAGAAACAGGAGCGGCAGAAGAGAAATCACGCATGTAGCAGGCGAGAGCCATGGGGCGTTGGTCGCTGGCACCGACACGATTAACCCCAAGTTCAGGCCCAAAAGAGGCACGTCTCACACTCACGTGAACCGTTTGGCACGATTTTTTAGATTGAATAACAGAGATTGTTATTAAATAAAAGTTGTTTATTTGATTGAAAATCGGAGAGTCGTATGATTCTCCGATTCTTTTAGTTCATCTGTACGGTCAGAATGGAAATGAACAAATAAGCCTCAGATTTGTATTTTGCCTGATAGACAGATGCTCAAAAAACAAAAAACGAGGGGAGGAAAATCTCTCTCCCTCCCCTCGTTGTGCCCAGAACAGGACTCGAACCTGCAAGCCTCGCGGCACTCGCACCTGAAACGAGCGCGTCTACCAATTTCGCCATCTGGGCATCTGCAAATGTCTCCCACTTGCGGATGCAAATATATATAAAATTTGTTATCCGAGAGGCATTTCGACCAAAAAAAATAAATTTATTTTCATTAATCGGCTGTCCAATGCACGACTGATGCCATTACCTCATTAAATGCGTGCGGCATAATCAACATCTGGGCCTTGAAACATTACCTCTCAGCCTCGCCATAAAAACAAAAAAAGATACGAACTGTTTCCAGTCCGTATCTTTCAATAACCTAAAACTACTAACCTAAATGAACCTTAAAACTTCGTTGCAAAGATACGGCGGATTTGAAAAATTGCAAGCATTATTAAAATTATTTAATAATAAATTAATATTGAATTAGCATAAAGTTAACAATGCGTCAAGAATAATCTGATTATGGGCATTTGGACAGAAAAGAGGGGCAGGAAATGCGGGGAGAGGGGTGGTTGCAAACGTTTGCAAAACTTTTTATAAGAGAGCGCATTGTATGAGTTTAATTTGTTTGTATATTGTAAGTGCAATAAACAATCAAACAAAAACATTACTTGAAAATGAAGACTGAACTAAATCTTGTATCGGCACTATTGTTGAGTGTCGCTACTGCCACTGCCACTGCGCAGGTAAAGCCTATTCAAACACCAACAGAAACCATCCGCCTCAATGATGAGGATACTCCTCGCAGGGTAGTGGTTCAACTTCCGGGAGGAAAAGCGAAAGATGCTCCTAAAGGGTCATTTGAGGCGACATGGGAATCGGTGAAAGAGAATTATGTTGTCCCCGAATGGTTTATGGATGCAAAATTCGGTATATTTATGCATTGGGGTGTTTATTCTGTTCCGGCAGCAGGAAGTGAATGGTATCCGAAACATATGTATAATGGTATGTTGAAGTATCATACCGAAACTTGGGGTAATCCCAAGGATTTTGGATATAAGGATTTTATTCCGATGTTCAAAGCCGAGCATTTTGATCCCGAAGCATGGGCTGATCTTTTTGTTGAGGCCGGAGCAAAATATGTGATTCCGACGGCTGAACATCATGACGGATTTGCATTATATGATAGCGATCTTACCGAATGGGATGCAGTGGAGAAAGGACCTCATAGAGATTTGATAGGAGATCTATCCAAAGCCGTAAGGGCAAAAGGATTGAAATTCGGAATATCAAATCATCGAATTGAAAATTGGGATTTTATGTATCCCGGCGGAACCAATGAACATGATTTGTTCGACCCTGTTTATGCGGGTCTTTATGGACCTCCCCAGAAGCCGTCGGCAGTCGGATCTGCCATGGGTGCTGGAACGGATAGCAATGGAAATCCAGCACATCCTCAAAGTGATGAGTTCCTTGAGGAATGGCTGGCAAGAGCTCAGGAGATAGTAGATAAATATCACCCCGATTTATATTATTTTGATAACGGAGTTAATTCTCGTAGTTTGGATCCATGGAAGTTGCGTTTTGCTCAGTATTATTACAATAGTGCCGAGCAATGGGGTAAGCAGGTGTCAATACAAACGAAATCAGATGCTTATCTGTATGGAACGATAAAGGATTATGAACGTCAGGGGAAGGCACCGACTGAATATGAGGAGCGTTATTGGCAGGTAGATGATCCGATAGGACATAAATTTGGATATGTGCAGGGATTGCAATTGCAAACGTCTGGAAATGTTATTAGGAGCTTGGTTGAAAATATTTCAAAGAACGGAAACTTATGCTTGAATATTTCGCCCAAAGCCGATGGCACCATTCCTGAAGACCAACAGGCTGTATTGCGTGAAGTGGGACGATGGTTGAGAGAGAATGGTGAAGGCGTTTACGGAACAAGAGCCTGGAAAGTCTTTGGAGAAGGAGAGAGTGTTGAACATAATAAAGCTCCTAATGAGTGGCGTTTCACTAAAAAAGGAGATAATGAGTTGTTTGCTTTTGCACTTGATTGGGGCGGTGGAGATGTTGAGATAAAGTCGTTTACACTGGAGAAAGCCGGTCGCGTAAAGCGAGTGGAATTGTTGGGAGAGAAAGGCCGGTTGAAATTTGAACAACGAGAATCGGGATTATTGATTAAGGCTCCGGAACGTAAGGATAACAAAAATGATATTAGGGTATTTAAGATACAAATAGCTCGTTAAGAGAATTTTTATTAGGATTATTTGAAGCATCGTTTTTGTGTTGGCGTGGTTATACGCTTAGCGAGAACGATGCTTTTTTTTGAAAAGAATCAAAAAAGGTGTTTAGAATGACATTGGTCTATTGTTAGGCCGAAAATAGGGGCAGGAAGTGTTGGGCAGGAGGGGTGGTTGCAAACGTTTGCGTTATTTTTTTTATAAATAATCTTGTATAAAAGGCGATAAAATGTTATTTTTGTTACAACTAAGTTGTAGCTGCCGACGATACGGGAGGCTGCATTATGTGGAGGTACTATTTTTAGTGAAAGATAACTCGTTAGAGTAATTTGTATTCAGATGGTTTTTGGAAGCATCGTTTTTCCGCGAGCGGGTTTAACCTTAGCGAAAGAACGATGCGTTTTTTTTAAGCGTCTATATGTTGTAACTTTGTTCGGATTGTTGAAGTAAAGGCTTGGGGTTTATGAAGAAATATGTTTCATTAAAGGATATTGCAACCAGTCTTAATTTGTCTGTTTCGACTGTTTCGCGTGCATTGCGTGATAGTTATAGCATCAGTCCGGCGGTCAAAAAGAGGGTTTGTGATGAGGCTAAACGATTGGGATATAAACCTAATCTTATAGCTCAGGGGCTTATTGCCAATGCCACTCGTATCATCGGAGTCATAGTGCCCGACTATATGACCTATTTCTATTCGTCCACCATTCATAGCATAGAGAGTTTTGCCCGCAGTAAGGGCTATCAGATAATCATTACATCGTCGTGTGAGTCTTATGACCGAGAGGTGGAGGCCATCAACAATATGATGTGTCTGCGTGTGCAGGGTATAATAATGTGTCTGTCGCAGGAGACGGATGACTATACTCACCTGAAAGAGTTGCAGGCGACGGGCATGCCGGTGGTTTTCTTCGATCGTGTCCCTGAGGGGGAGGAGTTCTATACGGTAGAGATGGACGATAGGGTGGCCACCAAGCAGTTGACCGAATATCTGATAGAGAAGGGCAAACGCAGAGTGGCATTAATCAGTGGCCCGTCATATTTGAATGTGTGTCGTGAGCGCGAGGGTGGTTATAGGGAAGTATTGGAGAAATACGGATTGGAGCCTTCGATAGTGTATACATGTTTCGGAGATTATGACATAAAAGAGGCTGCCGACGCGGTCATAGATGCCGACGAGAAGTATGATGCGGTGATATGTATGAATGACACCACGCTTTACGGACTGTTGATACGCATGCACGAACGAAAAATAGAGGTGCCGAAAGATGTGCTGGTGAGTGGTTTTATCGACCGTCTTCATGCACAAATTATTTATCTCCATATCCCGTTTGTGGATCAGCCCACGGATGAGATTGGTGAGGTGGCCGTAAAGAAATTGTTGGCCATAATTGAGGATGAACAGAGGGTTCAGAGGAGGGATGTGTGCGCGTCGTGTTTGTGTGTCGATTTGGATGGAGAGAATAGATGAAAGGAGATAAATATTTATTAACTAACTTAAATTAAAGACTTTTTATGAAGAAATTATTCTTGGCCATTGTGGCTGTGGCAGCCATGTTGTCTTCTTGCTCAGGAGGCAAGAGTACCGTGATTACAACTCTTGACAAACACCCGTTTGCGTATGTAGGTGAGTGGGATACCCGTAATCCCGACAAGCAGACTCTTTTTGTTGTTAAAGACGGAAAAGTTGATTGGGAGTATAGTATCCCGATGCATGATGAGTGGGATCGCATCCTCGAATTTGACGATGTTACTGTTCTTCCGAATGGAAATATCGTGTTTGCAGCTATGTCTAAGCTCGGAATCGTTACTCCGGACAAGGAGTTGGTATGGGAGTTTATCTGTCCTCCGGGAACCGAGTCGCACTCTTGCCAGCCGATTGATGAGGAGCATGTTGTGTTCGCACTGAACGGAAATCCTGGAAAGATTATGATTTGGAATGTCAAGACCGACACTATGGTTAAAGAGATTGTTGTTCCCACCGCAGGTACAAATACTCACGGACAGTTCCGCCATGTGCGTATGACCAAGGAGGGTACTTTCGTGACCGGTCTTATTCCCGAGGGTTTGGCAGTTGAGCTCAATGGTGACGGCGAGATTATTTGGTCTACACCTGCTCCTTCGGCATGGTCGGTAATCAAACTTCACAATGGCAACTATCTCATTGGTGGCGATAGCAAGAGCTATGTTCGAGAGGTTAATGCAGCCGGCGAGGTCGTTTGGGAGATCACCCAGGAGGATGTACCCTTCAAACTCTACAATACCCAGACCGCATTGCGTCTTAACAATGGCAACACCATCATCACCAACTGGGTGGCAGGCGAACCCGTTGAGGAGTGGGCCGGTTCGGTTCAGTTCTTTGAGGTGACTCCCGAGAAGGAGATTGTATGGCAGGTATCATCGTGGGAGAATCCCGACCTCGGTCCTTGTACCTATCTCCACATCCTTGATGAAGAGGGTGATGTGTACTTCGGTTTGCAGCGCTAATTTTTTTTTGACATTATTAATATAGTGGGGAAATGCCGACGGCACTACATCATGAAGCATTCTTCACCCCCATAATATAAAAATCAAAAGAGGCATCGGATTTCCGATGCCTCTTTTGATTTGCTGATGCGTATCTGTTACATCATGCCACCCATGCCACCTGCGGGCATTGCGGGAGCAGGATTCTCCTCTTTCTTCTCGGCCAGAACACACTCGGTGGTCAGGAACATCGAAGCGATTGAGGCTGCATTCTCCAAAGCTACGCGGGCAACCTTGGTCGGATCGATAATGCCAGCTGCCAACAGATCCTCATATTTGTCGGTGCGTGCGTTGTAACCGAAGGCGCCTTTACCCTCTTTGACTTTGTTTACAACTACCGAGCCCTCGCCACCTGCATTCGCTACAATCTGACGCAACGGCTCCTCGATGGCGCGTTTGATGATCTGAATACCGGTGGTCTCATCGTCGTTCTCGCCCTTCATGTCTACGAGTGACTCGGCTGCGCGGATGAACGCTACACCACCGCCGGGAACGATACCCTCTTCAACGGCTGCACGGGTTGCGGCCAATGCATCGTCTACGCGGTCTTTCTTCTCCTTCATCTCAACCTCGGTTGCGGCACCTACATAGAGTACTGCAACACCACCGGCCAATTTTGCCAGACGTTCCTGCAACTTCTCCTTGTCGTAATCCGAAGTAGAGATCTCAATCTGCTTTCTGATCTGACCTACGCGAGCCTGAATTGCCTCACCCGAACCTGCGCCATTAACGATGGTGGTGTTCTCCTTGGTGATGACAATCTTCTCTGCCTGACCCAGCATATCCACTGTTGCTGCATCAAGGCGCAGACCTCTGTCCTCGGTAATTACGGTACCGCCGGTAAGAACAGCGATATCTTCGAGCATATCTTTTCTGCGGTCGCCGAATCCGGGAGCCTTTACGGCTGCAATCTTGATGGTGCCGCGCAGTTGGTTGACAACCAATGCAGACAAAGCCTCGCCGTCAACGTCCTCGCCAATGATAACCAGGCTTCTGCCGTTCTGTGCGATGGGCTCCAATACACCCATAATCTCTTTCATGGTAGAGATTTTCTTGTCGGTGATGAGGATGTAGGGTTTGTCAAGAACGGCCTCCAGCTTCTCGGTATCGGTCATGAAGTAGGCTGAGATGTAACCTCTATCGAACTGCATACCTTCAACCACGTCTACATGGGTCTCGGTACCTTTTGCCTCTTCAACGGTGATGACACCCTCTTTCTTCACTTTGCTCATTGCCTCGGCAATCAGCGAACCGATGTTGGTATCGTTGTTGGCAGACTGGGTGGCAACCTGTTTCACTTTCTCGATGTTGTCGCCAACCATCTCACTCTGTGATTTCAGGCTCTCCACAACCTTTGCAACGGCCTTGTCGATACCGCGTTTCAAATCCATGGGATTTGCACCTGCCGTAACGTTCTTCAAACCAACACCGATGATTGCCTGAGCCAAAATTGTAGCGGTGGTTGTTCCGTCACCTGCATCATCATTGGTTTTAGATGCAACCTCTCTTACGATCTGTGCGCCCATATTTGCGAAATTGTCTTCCAATTCCACCTCTTTTGCCACCGATACACCATCCTTGGTGATGTGGGGTGCGCCGAATTTCTTATCGATAATCACGTTGCGACCTTTGGGGCCGAGTGTAACCTTCACTGCATGTGCCAATGCGTCCACGCCGTTTTTGAGCAACTCGCGTGCCTCTACATTATATTTAATCTCTTGTGCCATAGTTATTCTTGCTGTTAGATGATTGCCATAATATCGTTCTGTTTCATGATGAGGTAGTCAACACCGTCGATATTCACCTCCGTACCTGCGTACTTGCCGTAGAGAACCTGATCGCCCTCTTTAACCTCCATTTTGATGTCTTTCGTTCCGGGGCCTACTGCCACCACTTTACCTGCCAGCGGTTTCTCTTTTGCTGTGTCGGGAATGATAAGGCCTGCTGCCGTTTTCTCTTCTGCCGGATTGGGCAGGATGGGAACTCTGTCTGATAATGGTTTTACGTTCATTTCTTTTCCTTTTTTATTTTAAATAATAATATTTCCTTTGTCCGGGCTGCATCTTGTTGCAGTTGTCGCGTCAGTCGCGACCGACGAACTTACTTTCATCACAATGTGTGCCAATCGGGTAAAAGCTGTTTTTGATGACACAATTTCACTCATCTGACATGCCGAGTGTGACACTTTGGCAGATTTAGAAGGTGAAGAAGTAGTTCATCAGGAAGTTCCATATTGTCACAACTCCTATGGCGCACAATTTTGAGCAATAGAAATTGATTCGAGCCACTTTGCTGGTGTCGGTCTGTTTCCATTTGCCCAACAGTCCGTTGAAATTTGTTTTCGTCTTGTCGTTCAGCAACCAGATAATGCAGTTGTTTAGCGCCAGACCCACCACCGAGATGGCTATGAAACGTGCATATTGTCCCACGATGTCGGGATTCTGACTCGAAAACGTCCACAGTCGGTTGAGGATGTAATTGGATGTGGCGGCACAGACGAAGCCGAGTGAATTGGAGATGTATTTATTCAGTCGCAGAATCTCTTTGCAGAGATACGTTATGCCGAAATCGACGAACACTCCCGAGCCGCCAACCACACAGAACTTTATGAACTTGATCAATAATCCTTCATTCATCTTACAATCTCAATTTTGAATTCGTCGCTATTGAACCAGCTCTCCAATGGCTTGTTCTTTATTATCAAGCCCATTCTGTATTCGGGTTTGTCGAGGTCGTTGGGGACCACAAACTCAAACTCTTTGCTGACGCTTGAACCGGCCGGTATGCTGAATGTTGCCACGTCTATCGTGTATTCCTTAAAAATCTCCTTGTTGCGACCCCATACGATTTTCAGCGGAGTGCCGTTTTTCGATATGGTTATGTCATAGTCATACGGATTTTTTATCTCGGTCTGGAATCGGAGGGTCTTACCGTGAGTTACTGCCTCGGGAATCTCGTTCAGCACCTCAATCTCCACCTCTCTGACGGGGCGGAAATCTGTTACGGTCACCCATGCGAATTTCTTGCCGTTTGCCAACTCAATGACGCCCTCCTTGTTGGGTGCATTTTCGTTCACCTCTACTATTATCTCGCTGCCTGCTGCTCTTTTGTCGGCATCAAGATACATCCAATGACTTGTGCGGTAGTTGATGTTGGGCTGGCAGTAGGCCTCATTGCCTGTGTAGTATTTATATTTGGCGGCCACCGAGTAGTTACCGCTGAAAATCACCGTACGTCCATTGGCCACTTCGGCTATCGCCTCATAGCTGGCCTCGTTGTTGAATACCTCGAATTTGATGTTAAACGGATTAAATATCATTACGAGTCTTACTGCCAGCATCAGTCCTGCCAACCAGTAACCGACCTTCATTACATAACGACTGACTCGATCCTTGTCGTGCGCCCATCCGAAAATAATCATTATCAAACCGAACGTGATGGGAATAACCCACTGCGGCTGTACATATCCTCGCAGGCTTGACAGCGTGAAGAATGTGACAAAACCGGCAGTGATGGTATATAGTGCGCGCTGAATCGGAGCATCGGCATAGCGACCTTTGTTCCAGCCCTTGATGTAAAGCGGAACATAAAGAGGGTTGAAGATGAGCAACAGATTCATCCAGAACTCCGATATGTAATTCCAACGGAAATAACCGTTGCGACCGGCCAGGTGGTAATGGAACGATGCCCAGTCGTGATCATACTGCCACATGAAGTG
>JAGBHS010000006.1 GCA_017935385.1 Tidjanibacter sp. | reverse complement strand
TATTACAAAATAAATTAAGTCATGGCACATCCTAAACATAAGATCTCATCGACCAGAAGAGATAAGAGAAGAACCAACATCAAAGCAGCGATTCCCACAGTAGCAATCTGCTCTAACTGCGGTTCAGCCGTTCAGTATCACAGAGTATGCCCCGAGTGCGGTTTCTATCGCGGCAAACAGGCTATCGAGAAGAAAGCCGAGTAAGGTTGGAGACGGAAACCATTCCGTTAAAATAGATTTACGACACAATTCGGGTTGCCTAACACTATGACATACCCGAATTTGTTGTATTACACAATCGGCCTTTGTAGTTCAATGGATAGAACGCGGGTTTCCTAAACCTGAAATTTGGGTTCGATTCCCAGCGAGGGTACAACAAAAAAAGCAACGGATTTTCCGCTGCTTTTTTTTGCTTTCTTAGTCCTTGCATCAAATAATCTTTTCGAGTATAGAGATGCTCTGGGCGATATACTCATCGGGAATCTGATGGTTTTTCAGCTTTCCTGCCAAGAACTGCTCATAAGCATACATATCAACATAGCCATGACCGGTAAGGTTGATAAGAATGGTTTTCTGCTCACCACTCTCTTTCGCTTTCAACGCCTCACGAATACCGACAGCAATAGCATGGGTTGACTCGGGAGCAGGAATAATACCCTCGGTCTTGGCGAAAAGTAAACCAGCCGAGAAAGTTTCGAGCTGCGGCACCGCAACCGGATTGACAAGTTTATCTCTTACCAACTGGCTAATGATTGATCCGGCTCCATGATAACGCAAACCTCCCGCATGTATGTCGGCCGGCATAAACTCATGACCAAGCGTATACATGGGAATCAGCGGAGTCATACCAGACAGGTCGCCCAAATCATACTGGAACACACCGCGGGTAAGTTTAGGGCACGACTCGGGTTCTACGGCAATGATATTGATATTCTTACCCTCCGTAAGGTTTTTGCGCAAGAACGGGAATGCCATACCGCCAAAATTTGAGCCACCACCGACACATGCTACAACCGTATCGGGTTCACAACCGGCCATCTCCATCTGTTTGATTGACTCCTCACCAATGATGGTCTGATGCAGAATAACGTGATTCAACACACTACCCAAACAATAACGAGTATTCTCATTATACTTCATCACCATCTCAACAGCCTCCGAGATTGCAGTACCCAGACTTCCGTGATTCTCGGGATCTTTGGCCAACACCGCACGGCCGATCTCGGTGGTATCACTCGGCGATGCAAACACATCTGCACCCCAAGCATTCATCATCAACCTTCTATATGGTTTCTGATTATAACTAACCTTCACCATATATACTCTCAAATCGAGATTAAACAGACTCGATGCAAACGAAAGAGCAGTACCCCACTGTCCTGCACCGGTTTCCGTTGCTATGCGGGCAATACCCTGTTTGGCATTATAATACGCCTGCGGCACTGCCGAATTGGGTTTATGCGATCCTGCCGGAGAAACACTCTCATTCTTAAAGAATATCTTTGCGGGAGTATCCAACGCCTTCTCCAACCCCGTAGCTCTCACCAACGGAGTGCAACGCCACATTTTATATATATCCTGCACCTGCTCGGGTATCTCAATATAACGTTCCTGCGAAAGTTCCTGATCCACGAGTTCCTCTGCAAAAATGCGACACAATTCCTCTTTGGTGACCGGTTTCTTGGTCTGCGGATTCAACATGGGCAGCGGTTTGTTTTTCATATCTGCCACAATGTTATACCATGCGGTCGGCATCTCTTTATCCGTCAATAAAAATTTCTTAGTTTCCGCCATAATTACTATATTTAATTAATCGTTCTAATAGTTCAATTCAACATATAAAAAAGCCCGTTGCAATATCAAGTAAACAACGGGCTCTATTTTTTATCTCCAACATACACACAGCAAGAAGCGTTCATTGTTTACTCTAAACCAACGAGCGCCACCACCAATTGCGATTAATGTTATTGACAATATTCATCTCTCTTTGTGTTCTGAAAACAAAGATAATAATATTTTCTAACATTATACCTCCATATTAAACATTTTTGTCTTTTATCACATATTTCATGAAAATCCCGACACTCCTTACAACTTTTTTCAACACGTTTTAATTACTTTTAAATAATTTTACTATATTTGTAAAATTAAACATTATTAAAAACAATCAAACAATATTAACTATGAATTTTGAAACCTCTATTTTCAGAAAATCAAACCTTCTTCCTCTCGGAATGGGTATGGTTATGGGTTCAATGTCCGTTAATGCCATAGCCGCAGAACCGGCGGAAAAGCCCAAGAAAGACAAAGAGAAACCTATGAACGTTCTGTTCATCATGTCGGATGACATGCGTACCGACCTCAATGTTTATGGCGTTCCCCATGTTCACACCCCCAATATCGACAAACTTGCGTCGGAAGGTGTGATGTTCCGTAACAACTATTGCCAGTATCCGCTGTCGGGTCCTTCACGCACATCGATGATGTCGGGATTC
>JAGBHS010000077.1 GCA_017935385.1 Tidjanibacter sp. | reverse complement strand
GTTCTTCTGGGGTATCAGCATGAACCACTTCATGGAGATTGCAAAGATGCGTGCAGCTCGTCTGTTGTGGGCGAAGATTGTGTCGCAGTTCAATCCGAAGAATCCCAAGTCGTTGGCTCTTCGTACTCACAGCCAGACCTCGGGTTGGTCACTCACCGAGCAGGATCCGTACAACAACGTTACCCGTACAGCAGTTGAGGCAATGGCAGCCGCTTTGGGTCACACCCAGTCGTTGCACACCAACGCATTGGATGAGGCTGTGGCTCTGCCCACCGATTTCTCGGCTCGTATCGCACGTAACACCCAGATCTATATTCAGGAAGAGACCAACATCTGCCGCAGCGTAGACCCGTGGGCAGGTTCTTACTATGTGGAGAGCCTGACTAACGAGATCGTTGAGAAGGCATGGGCTCACATCCAGGAGATCGAATCGTTGGGCGGTATGGCAAAAGCCATCGAGACCGGTATTCCCAAGATGCGTATCGAGGAGGCTTCGGCTCGCAAACAGGCCAAGATCGACTCTGGTCAGGAGGTTATCGTAGGTCTGAACAAGTATCGTCTGGATCACGAGGATCCTCTGGATATTTTGGCAGTGGACAACACCGCAGTGCGTGAGTCACAGGTTAAAAGACTTGAAGAGTTGCGTGCCAACCGTGATGAGGCAGCCGTTAAGAAGGCATTGGCCGCTATTACGGAGTGCGTGAAGACCAAACAGGGCAACTTGCTCGAACTCGCTGTTGAGGCAGCTAAGGTTCGCGCATCGTTGGGCGAGATCTCAGACGCCTGCGAGGAGGTTGTTGGTCGTTATAAAGCAGTAATTCGTTCAATTTCAGGTGTATATTCAAGCGAAGTGAAGACTGATGAAAGTTTCGCAAAAGCAAAGGCTCTGGTAGAGCAGTTTGTAAAAGAGGAGGGTCGTCAGCCCCGTATCATGATTGCCAAACTCGGACAGGACGGTCACGACCGTGGTGCAAAAGTTGTTGCAACCGGTTATGCAGATATCGGTTTCGATGTCGATATGGGTCCGTTGTTCCAGACTCCCGCCGAGGCAGCTCGTCAGGCAGTGGAGAACGATGTTCACGTAGTTGGTGTATCGTCGTTGGCAGCAGGTCACCTCACATTGGTTCCGCAGATTATCGATGAGCTCAAGAAATTGGGTCGCGAAGATATCGTGGTAGTTGTGGGTGGTGTTATTCCTCCGCAGGATTATGATGAACTCTATCGCGATTGTGCTGCGGCTATCTTCGGCCCCGGTACTCCTATCGCGACGGCAGCCATCAAGATTGTTGAGATTTTGATGAGCTAAGCAATGTCATAGCACAAAAAAGAGCAAACCCCGAAAGGAGTTTGCTCTTTTTGTTTGCCGCCTCTCCTTACGACCGCACTGCGACGGTTCATGAGGAAATGTGAACAACAAAAAGGCACACCTATATAATTAGGTGTGCCTTTATTTTATTCCGGACCAATCTCGCGAGATTATCCGAATATACTCTTCATGATGATGTCTGTGGCGCCTTTGTTGTTGCTGATATATTTAGCCGCCTTTTGACTCGCATCCTCATATTTATCACGATCATTGATAAACTCATCAAGCCATGCAGCCAACTGCTCCGCATCGGAAACACTCTTCGCCGCACCCAAATCAACCAGATCGTGAGCCTCCTTGAACTTGCGATAATTGGGACCGAAAGCAACGGGCAGACTGAAAGTGGCGGCTTCAAGCGTATTGTGAATGCCCACTCCGAAACCTCCGCCAATATAGGCATAATCCGCATATCTATATGCCGAAGAGAGATAACCTATCGTATCAATCACCAACACCTGTTTACCCGCATAATCAAACTTGGGATCCTCGGCACAATAGGTGAAACGACACATCCTGTCACCGAACATCTCCTCCAACTGTTTGATTCTGTCGTTGTTGATGACATGAGGCGCGATGATGAACTTCATCTCGGGATGCTTGTTGATAACAGGCAACAACAATTGCTCATCAGGTTCCCAGGTACTGCCGGTAATGAAGGTCGGCCTACCCTCCTTGAATCGATCGATAAGCGGAATGCGTTTTGATGACTCGTGGATTGCGGAAACGCGATCGAAACGAGTATCACCGGCCACCGACACCTCGTTGATGCCAATATCGGCAAGCAACTGTTTGGAGTTCTCGTCCTGCACAAAGATGTGCTTAAACGTTTTCAGACATTTGCGGAACGCCTCACCGTACCAACGGAAGAAGATAGAACTTTTTCTGAAAATGGATGAAATGAGATAGGTCTTGCAACCGCTTTTGTGCAACTCGTCAAGACAATTGAGCCAGAACTCGTATTTTACAAAGATAGTTATCTCGGGATGAGCAATCTTGACAAACTTCTTCATATTGCCCGGAGTGTCGGCCGGCAGATAGAAGATGTAATCGGCTCCTCTATACCCTTTTCTGATTTCGTAACCGGAAGGAGAGAAGAATGTTAGCAGGATCGTATAATCCGGGAATTTGTTCCTGATCTCCTCAATAACAGGACGTCCCTGCTCAAACTCACCAAGTGATGCGGCGTGTACCCAACAGATTTTATCCTGGGGTTTAATTGCGGCATCAAGACGTTCGAAAATATCTTTTCGTCCGTCCACCCATTTCTTGGATTTCTGATCCCACAACGATGCCAGACGCATCGCACCCGACATTAGGTTTATTCCGAGGTTATATAAAAACATTATAAATTCTAATTCAACCCACAAATTTATATCTAAAAATAACAAAAAACAACTTTTTGGCCTATTACCAATGAATATTTACAACATCGGGGTAGAGATTGATCTGCACACCACCATTTTCCTCTGTCGTAATAGCCACCAGATCTACCTGCACTTCACAATCGATATTATATCGGCCGATGTAACCGTTTACGGCGCGTAACATATTGCGGTTTTTGGTCGCGTCAAAAGCCTCTTCGGGGGTTATCCACGACCCTGCACCGCGGGTCTTGACCTCAACAAAATGGAGCATCTCCCCCTTACGGGCAATGATATCCACCTCCAAATGGCCATGACGCCAATTTCGGTCAATGATTTCATAGCCGTTCTCGCGCAGAAAATCGGTTGCAATTTCCTCTCCATAATTGCCAATGGATGTGGTGTTCTGAGATGGAAGTATGGTTTTCGTGTCGGTCATTAAGGTTGCTGTTATTTATCGTATTGTAAAAATACAGAAAAACGGTGGGGTAAACAAACGAAGCAAAACAATAAATATAAAAACAGGCCTCAAAATACATTAGGAGATGCATTTTGCAGAGAGAGAGAATAAAAAGCGCAGATTTGTGGGTAAATTAAGAAAAAGTTGTTATCTTTGTCCCGAATCGCATGCCGAATCGAAACATATGTTAACTTAAAAATAAAGTAGAACTTAAATTTTAATTTTATGTCAGAAATTTCATCAAAAGTTGTTGAGATTATCAAGAACAGACTTTACGTGTCAGATGCAGCTAGCATCACTCCCGAGTCAAGTTTTGCAAATGATCTCGGTGCAGACTCATTGGATACCGTTGAGTTGATCATGGAGTTTGAGAATGCTTTCGGAATCTCTATTCCCGATGAGGATGCCGAGAAAATCTCAACCGTAGGCGATGCCATCAAGTACATTGAGGAGCACATTGCCCAGTAACAATCGTTTGAGAACGAGAGATTTTTATAATAGGGAATCGCAGATTTGCGATTCCTTTTTTTTGCCTTTAATTCAAGCGTCACAATTGAATCTATTTTGGGCAATATGATTGTCGGGCAAAAAAAAGAGGAATAAAGATGGAGAGTACGAAAAAAAAATACGATATTTGTAAAATTGTGCAGCGGCCGTACGAAACAAATCGGTTTGTGTGGAGAGGTTTGTGTGTAGGAGATGAGTGCCAATGACATAAATCAAAGAAAAGCATAAGAAAACAAAAGAGATTATGACAAACAAAAGAGTTGTTGTTACCGGTCTGGGAACCATTAATCCCTTAGGAAAAAGTGTCGGTGAGTTTTTTTCCAACCTCAAAGCGGGCGTGAGTGGGGCTGGTCCCATTACGGCATTCGATGCATCAAAGTTTAAGACCCGTATCGCTTGCGAGATAAAGGATTATAAATGGGAAGAGTATTTCAATCCCAAAGAGGTGAAGAAGCACGACCTGTTTGAACAATATTCTCTTATAGCCACCAACGAGGCGGTGCTTGACTCGGGCATCGAGTTTGAGAAAGAGGACAAGAAACGCATAGGTGTTATATGGGGAGTCGGTATTGGCGGATTGCACACCTTCCAGGATGAGATATCGGCCTTTGCGCTTGGCGACGGCACACCGCGATTCAGTCCGTTCCTGCTGGTAAGACTGCTCACAAATATGGCCTCAGGTCAGATATCGTTGAAATATGGATTGATGGGCCCCAACTACGACGTAACTTCTGCTTGTTCGTCATCGTCAAGCGCAATAATAAATGCTGTGGATCAGATCAGACTGGGTCGCGCCGATGTGGTTATCACGGGAGGCTCGGAGGCAGCAATCAATGAGTCGGGAGTAGGTTCGTTCAACGCCATGATGGCTCTTTCGACAAGAAACGATGACCCCAAAACAGCATCAAGACCTTATGATGCCAACCGTGACGGTTTCGTCATGGGAGAAGGTGCAGGCGCACTTATCATAGAGGAGTATGAACATGCCGTGGCGCGTGGCGCAAAAATATATGCCGAGATAGTGGGATGCGGTTTGAGTGCCGATGCCTACCATGTCACAGCCTCTCATCCCGAGGGCGACGGTGCTTTGCTGTCCATGCAGGGAGCATTGAATGAAGCCGGTATAAAGGCTTCGCAGTTGGACTACATCAATACGCACGGAACCTCAACCCCGACGGGAGATGTACCCGAATTGAAGGCAATAATGAGATTGTTGGGCGAGGATGTCTACAAAGTTAATATCAGTTCGACGAAATCGATGACGGGTCACCTATTGGGAGCTGCCGGTGCAGTGGAGAGCCTGGCGACAATAATGGCCATTAAGGATGGAATCATCCCTCCGACAATCAACAACTCGGAGTTGGATCCCGCCATTGATCCTAACCTGAATCTGACTCTCAACAGGGCACAGGAACGCGAAGTGAAATATGCCCTGAGCAACACATTCGGTTTTGGCGGTCAGAATGCGACATTGATTTTCGGCAAGGTCCAGAAATAAATTTTTCGGA
Source organism: Tidjanibacter sp. (assembly GCA_017935385.1). Classification (GTDB taxonomy): domain Bacteria; phylum Bacteroidota; class Bacteroidia; order Bacteroidales; family Rikenellaceae; genus Tidjanibacter. The sequence goes on along the minus strand of JAGBHS010000077.1, from coordinate 667 downwards.
GGTAGAGTGATGTTTGCGTGGTGGAGAAGAAAATACGATAAGGACAAGAAATATTACACGATATTTTACAATATGTTGGGTTTCACGCCCGACAATATAGAACTATACAAACTGTCATTGATTCATCGTTCGGCCTCGATACATTTGGACGACGGCAACATGATCAACAACGAACGCCTTGAATTTCTGGGCGATGCAGTATTGGAGAGTATCGTTTCCGATTATCTGTTCATAGAGTTCCCGGGAGAGCCGGAGGGTTTTTTGACGAGGTTACGTTCACGTCTAGTGAGTCGTGTAACACTGAACGAACTGGCCAAAGAGATAGGTTTGGACAAATATGTGATCTCAAATCCGGGCGGCAATTTTGTGCAGAAACATCTGCATGGAAACGCTTTCGAGGCATTGATAGGCGCCATTTATCTTGACAAGGGTTACAACTTTGTCAACAGGTTGCTCATCAATGATATATTTAAGAAGTATGTGAATCTGAACGACATGTCGCATACCGAGACCGATCATAAGAGTCGTCTTATAGAGTGGTGTCAGAAGAGTCGTCGCACGATAAAATTCCGTACGATGGAAAGCGATCATTCAGAGCCTCATACTCCGAGTTTCGTTTCGGAGATTTTCATCGATTCGGTTAAGATAAGTTGTGGCGAAGGCCTTT
>JAGBHS010000076.1 GCA_017935385.1 Tidjanibacter sp. | reverse complement strand
AGGAACCGGGCGACAGAGGCGACATTTGGAAAACAGATGATTGGAACCCCGATTTTGAGAAAGGCGAACAACAACTCATCGAAATCTACACCAATTGCGACAATGTGGAGTTGCAACACAACGGGAAAACCCTCGGTATTTACCCCAAAAACGCCGACGACTCTCCTATCATTGTTAACGTTAATGCCGTTCCTGGCGAATTGAAAGCCATTGCTCGCAACAACGGAAAGGTAGTAGCCGAAGATTCTTTGAAATCGGCAGGACGCCCCGTAAAGTTGGAAGTTAAAGCAGAAAGAAATACCATCACCAATAATTGGGATGACGTCGTATACGTAAATGTTACTATTGTTGACGAGAACGGTCTGCGCTATCCCAGCGACTCTTTCAAATTGAACTTCAAGATTGAGGGTGCAGGTGATCTGGTGGCTGTAGACAACGGTTACTTTAAAAGTCATGAGAAATTTGTAACCGACACCAAGTCTTCCTACAAAGGTCGTGCGCTGGCTATCGTTCGCGCCAATGCCTCAGAAGGAGAAATTAAAATAACCGTATCATGTGACGGATTCGAATCAGGAAGTGACACGATAACCATTATTAATTAATAACTTAAACTAATTATGAAACACCTATCAGTTTTATTGAAAAGTTTCTTGGTAGTAGCCTTGTTGGCAAATTGTTCGCTGGGCATGGCAGCCAAGAAAAACGATGCAAAACTCATCGTTGGTGAGCAGCGCATAGACAACGATTGGTTATTCTTCCTCGGCGATGAAAGCGAGGCTAAAAATGCAGCCTTCGACGACAGCGCATGGAGAAAACTCGACATTCCTCACGATTGGAGCATCGAGGGAGAATACAGCGAAAAGAATCCCACCGGTAAAGGCGGCGGCTACATGCCTTCGGGAGTAGCTTGGTACAGAAAACACATAACCATTCCGAAATCAATGCAGGGCAAAAAAATCCAGATTGATTTCACGGGCGTAATGGAAAACAGCGAAGTATGGATCAATGGCGAATATCTCGGCATGCACCCCTACGGATACACCGGTATCATCTACGATCTGAGTGACAAACTCAACTATGGTGGTGACAACGTCATCTCGTTAAGAACCGACACCAGCAAACAACCCGCATCACGCTGGTATTCGGGCGCAGGTATCTATCGTCACGTGAATCTGCTGATTGACAATCAGATTCGTTTTGCCAACTTCGGAGTATATGTTTCGGTACCCGAAATTGACTTGGACAAAAAGACCGCAGTGGTGAAAATTGAGTCTACCGTATGCAATGACACCGACAAGGACGTTGCCGCAAACATAGCAGTCACCCTCACCGCACCCGACGGCAAGGTTCTCTCCAAAACTCTGCCCGTAACACTGAAAGCGGCCAGCACCAGTACCCACACACAGGAAATAAACGTGGAGAATGCTATTCTTTGGGACATTGACGACCCGAATCTGTATGTTGCCAAAGTAGACCTGCTGCTCGGCAAAAAGAAAGCACTCGACACCCATCAGAACAATGTAGGTATCCGCAAGACCGAGTGGAAAGCCGAGAACGGTTTCTGGCTCAATGGTCGTAACGTAGATATCGCAGGTGTCTGCATGCACCACGAAGGTGGCGCAGTAGGTGCGGCAGTTCCCAACTCTATATGGGAGCGCAGACTGAAACAGATCAAAGCTCTGGGTGCAAATGCTCTTCGTACCGCCCACAACCCGATGGATGAACCGTTCCTCGACCTGTGCGACAAACTCGGTATTCTGGTTATGAGTGAGGCTTTTGACGTATGGGAGGTAAGCAAAAACAAATATGACTATTCGAGAGCCTTCACCGAGTGGTGCGAACGCGACATGGAGGATATGGTCCTCAGAGCCCGCAACCACCCCAGCGTATTCATTTACAGTATCGGTAACGAGATGCACGAGGATTACAGCAAACCCAGAAGTTTCGAAATCTACAAAACGCTTCGCGACATCAGCCACAAACTGGCTCCGGGTACTCCCGTAATCATGGCAGCCGTTAACCCCAACCACTGGGGCTCATATGAGAATGGTTTCCAGGATCTCGGCGACCTTGTAGCACACAACTACCGCGACATGGAGCTCATCAGAGCACATCAGCAGAAACCCAGCCGTATCATCCTCGGTTCGGAGAGCCATCAGACCCCCGACGCATGGGAGTATGTGATAAAATATCCGTTCTTGTCGGGTATCTTCTTGTGGACCGGATGGGACTATCTCGGAGAGGCTTATTGGCCCAACATCTCTTCTCGTGCCGGCTTGTACACCCGCAACGGTTACATCAAACCTATCGGTTGGGAGCATATGACATGGTGGGTATCGGAGCCCATGGTTCATATCTCTCGCGGTGCAGGCGAAGGTCGCAACATGATGATGTATGATGACTGGACATTCTCGGAGGAAGAGATTGGCAAACAATCAACCGTAAGAATCTATCACAACTGCGATGAAGTTGAGTTGTTCCACAACGGCAAATCACTCGGCAGCGAGAAATGGCACGACAACTTCACTCCGGCAGAGTTCGTTGTAAACAACGTTCCCGGTGAGATCAAGGCCATTGGTCGTCGCAATGGTAAAGTGGTGGCAGAACACAGTTATACCACCGCCAACAAGGCAGTTAAAATTGAAGTGGAGGCCGAGCAGCCCACCATCAAGAACATTTGGGACGATGTTGCCTACTTCCGCGTAACCCTTGTTGATGAGCAGGGTCGCAGATACCCCGTAGGTGCTTACAACCTCAAATTCACGGTTGAAGGTAATGGTAAAATCGTAGGCCTTGACAACGACTATTTCCAGAATCACGAGAAGTACGTTGCCGACACACACAGCACTTATCTCGGTAATGCGGTAGCCATCGTACGTTCAACCGCCTCGGAAGGAACCATCAAAGTAACCGTATCTTGCGATGGTCTTGAAAGCGGCAGTGCCGAAATAACAATCGTAGAATAATTTTTCATGCATAAAAAAAGGCGTCCCGAAAGAGGACGCCTTTTTTTATACACTCATGTCAAATCGTTTACTTCTGGTAGGTGTACTCTTTTTTCCACTCAACCACAGTTTTGTCCACCTCGGAAGTAAAATCATACCAGTGTAAGACAATATCCGCAGAGGTCTCCTCATCGGGTATAACCTCATCCAAATCAAATGTACTATAAGTATACATTTTCTGCAAACCATTGACATCGGTAAAGGCATTGTGCATCAGCCAGAGGTGATATTTTCCATCTGCATCATCCGGATTATCATTGTAAATCAATGTCAGTTTGTGCTGCTCGTTTGCTGCAGAGTTATAAAGAACATCAAAACCGATATTAATATACCCCTGTCCAAACGACACGTCTTTAACCGTCAAGGGATCATCACCCATTGCCGTCAAATCCTCCTCATCCATCTCCGAAGAGAAAAGAATACCGTCCTTCGCGGTAACAAACGGAAGGAACATCACCAAATCGATATTCTTATTTGCCGCTGCCATAGGTACATAATACGATTTTGACGGATCAATGTCATCCAACTCGTTATAACCGATCAAAACGCGTTTATTCTTGCGTTCGGGAAATACATTAGATGCGAACTCATCAACATTCGTAACATAATAATTCTGATCTGCATCAGAATACACAAGGTAATTTCCATTAATATAATGAAGAATACCCCATGCTATCTTGCTATAAGAAATATCGCCGTTAGACGTTTTTTCACACGAACTAAGGCCAAGAATCATGGTCGCAAAAGCGACAACCAGCAACAGTGTTTTTTTCATATTTTTTTGTTTTTATTTATATTATATACGCAACAGTGGCTTAATTTATTGTTTCGGGGCCAAAAATAATAAAAAACGCGGAATAAAGACCTCCCCTACTTTTGTTTTTAAAAACATTCGGGCCGTTTCGTAATGAAACAGCCCGAATGCCCACATGAAACTTACTCCTAAATATGCAAAAGTAGCATAAATCTTTATATCGTTTTCCTAACAATCTCTCTTTCTCTCCGTCCTCCTTCTCGCTCTTCTCTCCCATTCGCTCTTTCCTCGCTCCTTCCTCTGTGCTCTTCGCACCTCCTCTTCCTCGCGCACCCCTATTTGGGGACCCTTTCTATATTAAGGATGCAACATGATTGCAAAACGTTGCATCAATGGTGAAAAAAAATTTTATTTTAATGAAAATTTTACTCCGACTTTCAAAGAAACACTCGTAGGATTCTCCGTACGATAACTTGCAGGCTGTTTTATATTCTCAAAATAATACGATACTCCCGGCTCAAAATAGAGTCCAACACCCGGAGTAAACCTATACATCGCACCCAACGATGCGTTGACCGACGTTTGGAATCCTTTTATAGAAAGACGTTCCGTATCCAGAACCTCGCCATCCAAACGTTTCTGCTCCTCGCCATACAAAGCTCTCTCCAACATTCCGCCACCATAGACATACACACTGAACTTATTGCTACGCCACAAATCGTATGTCACTCCCAGCGGAATACCCAGATAGTGCAATCTGCGCGATAGCTCATAATCAGAGAATTGTTTCAACGACGAGTCAGAATACAGATACGTATAATTCAATCCCGTAACCAAAGAGAGCCTGTTAGCCAACGGTATGTCGACATTCACACCAACACTCACCGGCATTCTGTGGTGCAGTTCCGGTTTCGCCATGGCCGGCTGCATCATTCTGTCCGTACCACCCGTCGGCACCGACATATTGTTAGATGCCAACGAATTGACACCCTGCGCATTGAAATTGCCGTCCAAAGTACCGAAATTACCTGCGAACAACGATGTTGATACTCCTCTGCGCTGCTGTATATCATCGGCATAATACTGCTCATTCTCCTTGAACACCTGACGCCAATATCTCTCTATCTCCTTATCTCTGATACGTTTTGCTTTCTCGGCGGCTTTACGATATGTAGCATTATTATCCATGGCCTCCTTAATACTGCTGACCACATTTCCTTCCGGCATATCGGCCTTCACGGCCAACATATCGGGCATCTCAACACTCTCGTCATTAAGCATCTTATACTTAACATACACATTTGACGTGTCTGAAAGTAACGACTTCATTCGTCCCGACACCGAAGCATTGTCTGTTTCGTTTTGAGCTACAAATCGTAGTTTTGCCTCATCTGTCAATTTCTCCACGTCAAGCGAGGCGGCCACATAGTCTTCCAACAATGGCTGAACTTCCCTATCTCTCTCAAAGAACATCAATGACGAAACGAACATAACAGCCACAACCGCAGCTCCCGCCAGAGCATAAAGCCACATTCGTTTGGCCTTACGTTCCCTGACCGGCACGACCGACTGCTTGGCAAGCGAACTCTCCACTCGTGTAAAGATGCCGAGTGGTGGTTCCTCCCGATAATTGCTCAATTTATCTTGAAGCAATCGTTCAAATTCATCTCTATCCTCTAAATTCTTCATTATCAAAATATTCATTCATCATCTCCGACAACTTCACCTTTGCTCTGGAATACTGTGAACGCGAAGTATTTTCACTTATATTAAGCATCTCGGCAATCTCTGCATGTGAATATCCCTCCACCGCATACAGGTTAAGAATCGTTCCGTATCCGGAAGGCAGTTTGGCAATACAAGCCATAATATCTTCCGCAGACATCGTCTCCACCACATTTGCCGGCACCTGCGCCATCGAACGAGGCATGTCGGAATAATCCTCCGTCAGCACAGGCGAATTTTTTCGCAAATATCCCAATGCCGTATTGACAAATATCTTACGGCACCAGCCCTCAAAAGCCCCCTCGCCACGATAGTCGCCAATCTTGGTATAAAGTGTAACAAAGCCGTCGTGCAGCAAATCTTCGGCGGTTGCGCTATCCTTCACATAGCGCTTTATTACACCGAACATACGCGCAGCAAGCAGCTCATACAAATCCCTGCGAGCATCCGAATCGCCCTTACGGCATCCCTCCAATATTTGCTCTACACTGTTCTTCAAGTTACGCTTTCATTTAGTATGATACAAAATTACTAAACAATGTTGCATCATGGATAAATTTTTGCATATTTTTATTATTTATGCTACTTTTACGAAACATATAACGAATCTACAACAAGAAACATTATGGAGATGAAGAAAATAGGTATCGCCTCTGACCACGCAGGTTACGAATTGAAAGAGTTGTTGGTCGGCTGGTTGTCGAGCAAAGGTTATGATGTATTTGATTTCGGTTGCACCTCTCCCGAGAGTTGCGATTATGCCGATTTCGCCCACCCGCTGGCCACAGCCATCGAGAACGGTGATTTTGAGAATGGAGTTGCAATATGTGGCAGTGCCAACGGCATGATAATGACCCTCAACAAACACCAAGGCATAAGGGCTGCGCTTTGTTGGTTGCCCGAGATTGCCGAGTTGGCCCGTCAGCACAACAATGCAAACATTTGTGCCCTCCCCGCACGTTTCTTGGAGAACGAAGAGGCAATAGAGATTCTTGACAAATTTCTCAAAACCGATTTCGAGGGTGGACGTCATCAGCGCCGTATCGAAAAGATGCCTCTTTAATATAACTGATAAGGGCTTTCGAGGATGGATTTAATGCCTTTGAGGAGGAAAAAACAAAAAACTTTTGAAAAAAAACGGCCTAATATTGCATAATTAAAAAATGCCGTTTATATTTGCAGTGCTTTTAGCGCAACAAGCTGTTTTAGCTCAGTGGTAGAGCACTTCCTTGGTAAGGAAGAGGTCCCGAGTTCAAGCCTCGGAAACAGCTCTAAAAAAGGAAGAGAGAGATCTCTTCCTTTTTTGTTTTATATCTCTCATTGGGGATGAGCACTACTCCGAAAATCATTTTAGTCGAATTTTTCTCTGTTCGCGAGCCGGTTAGCGATATTCCCCACGCTATGTCCCATAAAAGTGTTGTTCATTTCGTAAATTCTTTATAATT
>JAGBHS010000075.1 GCA_017935385.1 Tidjanibacter sp. | reverse complement strand
ATTTACACCGGTGTATACATCCTCACCTTTCTTTCCGATTGCGATTGCGGTACCTGTGTCCTGACAAGTGGGCAATTCTCCCTCGGCAGCCACCACCTGGTTGAGCAGCATTGTGTAGGCCACGAATTTATCGTTATCCGTTGCTTCGGGATCGTTGAGTATGTTGGCAAGTTTCTGCAAGTGAGAGGCGCGCAGATAGAACGATATGTCGTTGTAAGCCTCTTTTGCGAGCAGTTCGATACCTTTGGGATCGATGGTGAGGATCTGACGTCCTGCACACTCGGTGAGTTTCACATAGTCTTTGGTTACCAGACGGTACTGTGTGTCGTCCTTGCCGGTCTGGAACATCTCTTCGTAGATAAATTCGCTCATATATAAATTTTTTTGTGTTAAATATTCTTATAACTATCATGCAAAATTAAATAACTGCCTGCAAATATCAAACCCCGAGTAGAAATAATTTTATATCGCAGTGTTAGATTAGGCGCGAGAGTTGTAAAATAATGTTAAAAAATGACGTCTGATGTCCGATGTTAATGAATTGTTTCGTATATTTGCGACGCAATGAATTGAAACCAATAAATTCACAGATAAAAAAATTAAAGTTATGGTATCTTACAAAGATTTGGGTCTTGTGAACACTCGTGATATGTTCGCCAAGGCAATCGAAGGAGGTTATGCTATTCCGGCATTCAACTTCAACAATATGGAGCAGATGCAGGCAATTATTCAGGCATGCGTTGAGACTTCATCACCTGTAATTTTGCAGGTATCTAGCGGTGCAAGAAAATATGCCAACCAGACCATTCTTCGTTATATGGCTCAGGGTGCTGTTGAGTATGCAAAGGAGCTTGGTAAAAATATTCCTATCGTTCTTCACCTCGATCATGGTGATAGCTTTGAGCTTTGCAAATCTTGCATTGAGATGGGCTTCTCTTCAGTTATGATTGACGGTTCTTCACTTCCTTATGATGAGAACGTAGCATTGACCAAGAAGGTTGTTGATTTTGCACACCAGTACGACGTAACCGTTGAGGGTGAGTTGGGTGTATTGGCAGGTGTTGAGGATGAGGTTTCTTCGGAGGTTTCTCACTATACCAGCCCCGATGAGGTTGAGGATTTCGTTAAGAAGACCGGAGTTGATTCATTGGCTATCTCTATCGGTACCTCACACGGTGCAAACAAATTCAAACCCGAGCAGTGCACTCGCAATGCAGACGGTATTTTGGTTCCGCCCCCCTTGCGTTTCGACATTCTGAAAGAGATTGAGAAACGTATCCCCGGATTCCCCATTGTTCTTCACGGTTCATCTTCTGTCCCTCAGGACATGGTGGCTATCATCAACAAGTATGGCGGTGCTTTGAAGGATGCAGTAGGTATTCCCGAGGAGCAGTTGCGTGAGGCTGCTAAGAGTGCAGTTTGTAAGATCAACATCGATAGCGACGGTCGTTTGGCAATGACTGCTGCTGTACGTGAGACTTTTGCAACCAAACCCGCAGAGTTTGACCCCAGAAAATATCTTGGTCCGGCTCGCGAGTGGCTCAAAAACCTCTATATGCACAAATGTAAAGAGGTGCTTGGTTCAGCAGGTAAAGCAGAGTAATTTATTAATCACTCGATAAAAAATAGCGACATCCAAACGGGTGTCGCTATTTTTTGTTTAGCACTAAAAACAACATAATTTAATTTGATTCTTTCTGAACCGTTCCTCCACAGTGCGCCAATCGGTCTTGTTCCACATGGCCTCTACGCCCTCCATACGTCTGTTTCGATGGTCTATATAATAGGCGTGTTCCCAAACGTCCACACACATTAACGGGATGTATCCTTCGCTCATGGGATTGGCGGCGTTGCTGGTTGCAAGCACAAGCAGTCGTTTGTTTGAATCCTTGACAAGCCATATCCAGCCCGATCCGAAGAGTTTTTTTGCATGTTCAAAGAAGACGGTTTTAAGATTGTCAAATGAACTGAAATCGCGGTTTATGGTCTCGCCCAAAATACCTGTCGGTACGGTTTTGGGATTTGCCGACAGCGTGTTGAAGAAAAAGGTGTGGTTCCACACTTGGGCTCCGTTATTGAAGATGGGGCCGTCGGCATAACGGATAATATCTTCAAGCGATGCTCCTTCATATTTACTGCCTTCTATCAGTTGATTGAGGTTGTCTACATAGGCTTTCAGGTGTTTGTTGTAGTGGAAGTCCATTGTTTCGCGACTTATTTGCGGCTCCAAGGAGTGTAATTCATACGGCAAAGCAGGCATCTTGTAAGATGAGAGTGTTGATATCATGACAGTTGAAATTTTATAGGTAAGACATTAATTTTAGTTGTCATGAAACGCAATTTTTATACCACAACTTATCTTTGCGCGATGTGTAGATGTTAACTTAATGCCAAAACTAAAAAGACCAGCCCTCTGTCTGATGGAGAACTGGTCTTTATTGTTAAGCGATCGAGGAAATTATTTGTCACTCAGCATGTTTATCATGCAGGGTGCGGTAACATCGCAACTTACGGTACCGTCATCGGCCAGTTGCAGCTCCACTACATAGACTGCCGAGCCTCTTCTACGAATCTTTTTGCCACTTTCGGGGTCGGTTTCCGAGGGAATGTTGCTGAAATAGAACATGTAGGCATGGTCGTCAATAACCTCAACGTCGGCATGATTTCCCATCGAACCGTCTACGCCTTCCAGACCGCTGACCAGATAGGGGCTCTCTTGTTTGGTCCAATTCAATGCATCATCGGAATGGAATATTGAAATGCCTTTCCACTCATCCACTATCATGTAGTATTTGTCGTGCCACCAGAAGACGTTGGGGCCTTCGCCCACGGTTTCAATGTCCACTTTCCCTTTGTCGGTCCAATTATATAGGTCGGGACTTTCGGCATAATATACCGATTTGTTATCGGTTTCATTGTTGTACCACAATCTCCATGTTCCGTCGGGCAGTTGGATTACACAGGCATCGATAACTTTGCGGACTGCAAGTTCCAATGCCGATTCTGTTTTCCAGTCAATTCCGTTCCGGCTGGTCAGATGGACAATGTCGCGCGGGTGGTTCCAATCGGTAAAGATGCCGGGAACATAGGTGAGATACATGTGGAACGTGCCTTCATGACAGATTATCTCGGGAGCCCAATAGGTGGGATTTTCGTCGGGTTTGTAATCTATGTTGCAGTCACCGATATACTCCCATGTTGCACCTCCGTCTTTCGACTCGGCAATACCGATGGGCGAGCCGTGGATAGACTCAATGCCGTTAAGTCCTTCAACATTAGAGCGACGGCTGGTGTAATACATGTAGTATGTTTCCGTCGTGGGGTTGTAGCAAACCATCGGATCGGTCGAGCCGTTGTATACGGGATCAATGTAGAGAGGTCGGTCGGCTTGTTTGTACTCTACGGGAGTGCTTTTTGAGCCACAAGCATTGCAACCCAAAATAACGAGAAGCAGTAATGCGAACTTCGGGAAAAATAATGGCTTTTTCATTTCAGATTGTTATTAAGTTAATAGTTAAGGTCGGTGTGATGAAAAAAGTACCTGAATTAAAGCCCCCTATTGAAACGGTCGTCACTTTATTCAGGTACTTTTTTTTGGAGGGAGAGTGACCATTCTTCCGTTTGGAGAGAGTCACACTCTCGTATTGCTTTTATTAAATGAACTTAAAAAGCTTTGCCGATAGCGATGAAGTCCTCTGCTTTCAGAGCAGCGCCACCAATCAATCCACCGTCAACATCCTCTTTTGCGAAGATCTCGGCAGCATTTGAAGGTTTGCAACTACCACCATAAAGAATTGCGGTATTGTTGGCTGCGGTTCCGAACTTTGCGCTCAAAGTCTTGCGGATGAAAGCGTGGATTTCCTGTGCCTGATCAGCGGTAGCGGTCTTGCCGGTACCGATTGCCCATACAGGCTCGTAAGCGATTACGAGTTTCTCGAACTGCTCCTCGCTGAGGTTGAATACCACCTCTTCAATCTGTGCTTTAACTACATCAAAGTGGTTGCCTGCCTCTCTCTCATCGAGATTCTCACCTACGCAGTAGATGGGGATAAGGTTGTTGGCATAAGCCTGTTTCATTTTGCAGTTCAAAGTCTCGCTGGTCTCGCCATAGTACTGACGGCGTTCGCGGTGACCAAGAATTACGTACTGCATGCCGAGAGAAGCAATCATCTGAGCCGAAACCTCACCGGTGTAAGCACCTTTTTCTTCGGCTGCGCAGTTCTGTGCGCCTACATTTACTCTTGTGCCGGCCGTTGCTTTTGCAACCTCACTCAAATGGGTGAACGGAGGACAAACGATAAATTCTACCTCTTCCTTAACCTGACTTGCGTTTGCAACTACTGCTTTTGCGAGTTCAACGCCTTCTGCGGGGGTGGTGTTCATTTTCCAGTTACCCGCAACAATCTTTTTTCTCATGTAACTTTTGTTTTTGTATAGTGATAAGTAAATAATTACGATAAAAAACATCGTTATGGCATAGACTATCAACCAAAGGCATACGGTCAGATAGAATGTTGCACCCGGGCGCATCACAAAGAATGAGGCACAAGGCAACAACGCAATAAGCGCTGTGGCGATAAGGCGTTTACGACAATCCATCTTCGGTGCCAGTTGCACCTGATAGAGAACATAGGATTGCGCCACAAATGCTACGGCCAACAGGATTCTTACTGTTTCGTTAGGAATTAATCCTGCGACTGCTCCCACTGCCGCCAGCAGAAATATTGCAATATATATTTTGCTGAGGCGGTTGAATTGCTCCGTATGTTTTGGTGTCCAAGCCATCTTTTTACATTTTTTTGTTCTTGTTGTTTGTTTCGTGCAGTCCAATGCTTTGTGCGTGGCGTGCTATTCAACCCATTTCTTTACCTCGTCCATTGTGGGATTCTTCAAACCGAGTTTGTTCTTCTTGTTGAATCCGCAGAGGTCGTTGAAGAGTTTGCCTGCCGAAAGTTTCTGCAACATCTCCACTTTTGTGAAACTCATTTTATGCAGAACGGGAATCCATTCGGCCGGAATACCTTTTTCTATATATTTATCATCCGAATCCTTCTGGGCTCCTTTTTCGGGACGCATGTGGGGGAAGAACAATACATCCTGAATGGTAGTCTGGTTGGTCATGAACATGGTCAGACGGTCAATTCCGATACCCATTCCCGAACATGTTGGCATTCCGTATTCCAATGCTCTCACGAAGTCCATATCGATAAACATGGCCTCGTCATCTCCCTTTTCGCTCAGTCGCAACTGCTCCTGGAAACGTTCCAACTGATCGATCGGATCATTCAACTCCGAGTAGGCATTACAAAGTTCCTTGCCGTTCACGAACAACTCAAAACGTTCGGTCAACTGGTCATTCTCGCGATGACGTTTACACAACGGTGACATCTCTATGGGGTAGTCGCAGATGAAGGTGGGCTGAATGAGGTCACCCTCGCAGAACTCTCCGAAGATGGCATCGATAAGTTTTCCTTTACCCATTGTCTCGTCAATCTCTACATTCAAACGAACACACTCCTGGCGAATCTCCTCTTCACTCTTACCCGTAATGTCGAAACCGGTTTTTTCTTTGATGGCGTCGGTCATGGTCAGGCGACGGAACGGGGCCTTAAAGCTGATTTCGCGGTCACCAATGGTGAGTTCGGTTGTGCCGTTCACAGCCAGGGCAACCTTTTCAATCATGTTCTCTGTGAACTCCATCATCCACTTGTAGTCTTTGTAGGCTACATATATCTCCATGCAGGTAAATTCGGGATTGTGAGTGCGGTCCATGCCTTCGTTACGGAAGTTTTTACCGAACTCATACACACCCTCAAAGCCACCCACGATGAGCTTTTTTAGATACAATTCACTTGCGATACGCAGATAGAGATCCGTGTCAAGCGAGTTGTGATGTGTGATGAAGGGGCGAGCCGCAGCACCACCGGGT
>JAGBHS010000074.1 GCA_017935385.1 Tidjanibacter sp. | reverse complement strand
ATTCTTTTGTTTTCTCGGAGTAGATGACAACCTTTGTGTCATGCTCAAGTGTTTCTTTTTGCATTGTCATGTTGCAACTTAATTAAAAATTGGAGTTTACGGTTAAGGTCTTGCTGTCGAGAACTCAAGCTTGATTTAGAGTTTATCTATTTCATCATCTTCTATCTTGGCGTTTCGGTGATAGCCATGTCGGATGAAAGGGTCAACGAAGATAAGTTCTTTGTACCATTCGCCAAACTCGTTCTTCTTGTTCTGCATACGGAAGAATCCGCGTACATAGATGTCGTTTTCGTTGATGATTTTACGAGACCATTTGGAGTCCATGACAATGACCTCTTGGCCTGTCTGATTTAGGACTTTCTTTTTTTCGATATATTCAAGCGGCGTTCCCTCAATAGCAGTAAACTTGCCTTGTGGGATGACGATTGTCTCCACTTTCACATATCGTTTGACAGCTACATAGGTGGCGACAAATCCAGCAATAAAGGCTAATTTTTGTTGTCGTTCTTGTAGAGAGCCTGAAAACAACAAATTATCAGTCAAGAGAGTATTTGCAATCCCAACACCGATGTTTTCGGAATAACAAACATTGCAGGTAAAGAAGTTGAAAACACTCTTTCCGTCTTGTTCAGTAAAAAACCAAATATGCAACTGATTACTACCAAATCCATATACAATGGTTGCATTGCCACGACACAGTAGTATGCCGCACTCCTCTCTTTCGCAAAAATCCTCAAAGAGTTGCGGCATTATCTTCTCGAAAGACCGATGGCTCTTATACATAACCTCCTCAAAAGAAGGCATGAGAAGTTCTGGCAATCCCCATTCAGGAGTTTGCCTACGGATTTTATCTAACTCGATAAGACTGTTGCCAAGAATAGATTGATTTATTGGATTCGACACAGGCGCAATCACCAAATTCTCCGGTGCTTGCTTCAAATTGGGATTTAGCAGCCATGTGATTATGGAGCGTTCCTTTATTAGCATAAATATACATTGGTGGTCTTTGTATTGCAAAATTAGCAAAATTTTCTGGGATATAGGCTATAACGAAATGTGAATTCGAACAGATGGAAATATTGACAATGTAATGCCGGACATTACGTTGTCTTTTAGCCTCGTCGTGATGGTCATCAACTTTGTAATGAGAACGTTTGTCTAAGTAGTGCGAGCTTTAGAACGGACGTATTGGCATAAAAGAGAATAGAATCGCCAATTTATCTCCTATATTTGTATTTCGACCGTTGATACTTATCTTTGTCGTTATCATTCCACGGCAAATCGGAAGATGAACCGCCTGCGCCGGTGCCGACATGCGTTGCCGGGATTCCTCCGGCGGCGGTCTGGAGTGCAACAGCGAGAAGGCTGTGTTGGGATTCATCAACCTGCTCCCACGGTTCAAACAGTTCGTTGACCAATTCATGAAGAGTTAACGCACCGCTGTCGTACTTGTCAAGAAGATTCTGAGACAAATTATAAGATGTGTTCTTGAACTCGTTGCCATGAAACAGCGTCGTGATGGACAGACTGGGGTACATACGGTTGGGAATCCAGCCGCTTACAAGCTCCGCTCCTGATGACAGGCGATGTCGTTCGGGATATGCCAGGTGGTGCAGTTCTTTCGCCCGGTTGTGTTCGGCATTATAGCGCGCCTCCCATTCGGCAACCCGTCTGGTGGCTGCATCAATTTCTTTTTGGTAAGAGTTGTGTTCACGAAGCGAGTTGGCTTTCAGATCATCGTACCGCTTCTGCATATCGGCGAGCTGCTTCTGTAATCCGGCAATCTGTTTGTCCTT
>JAGBHS010000073.1 GCA_017935385.1 Tidjanibacter sp. | reverse complement strand
GCAGAAGCAGGAACAGAAGCAAAGGCAAATCAAAAAACAGGAAAAAGAGAAGGAGGAAAAAGAACTACATACTGTTGTTTGTGATATTGGTACTGATTCAGGTGCTGGTATTAGATGCGATATACATCTCATCCATGGTTGCCCCATTGATTTACATCGCCTTCATGGTGCTGTTGCCTACCGACACGAAACCAATGCTCACCATGTTTCTGGGTCTGTTGTTGGGTCTGACGGTGGATCTGCTTTCGGGCACCCCCGGCCTGAACACGATAGCCACACTTACGGTGGGTTATGTGCGTCCCAATGTGTTGCGTCTGATTGCGGGCGAAGATATCCTGCGCGAAAGAACGGTTGCAAGCGTCAGAAGGTTGGGCATAAAAGATTTCACTCCGTATGCTCTGATTCTGATCATGGGTCACGGTCTGTTGTTCTTCCTGTTTGAGGTGCTGACCTTCTCACAACTGCACATAACGCTATTCAAAGTTCTTTGCAGCGGGCTTGTCACCACTCTGCTGACAATATTCATCTCGGCCATTTTTACGGCAAACCAAAAATAGCAGTTCATGAACAAGGTGACAATATTGAAGTCGGTGGTTATCATCATTTTGGCAATATTTGCCATACGATTGTTTGTACTCCAAATTGTGAATAAGGACTACAAACGATTGGCCGACAACAATGTACTCCGTTACGAAATACAGAACCCGCCTCGCGGAGAGATTTATGATCGCAACGGCGAGTATCTGGCACAGAGTATCGCCACATATGACCTGATGCTGGTTCCGCGCAATATGGCCAAAGAGGGTTTCGATACGGTTATGCTGGCAAATGTGGCAAATGTTACGGTGGAGCAATTGGTGAAAGAGATAGAACGTGCCAAACGCTATTCAAGACATCGTGCCTCGGTGGTCGTGAAACAGATGCCCAAAGAGTCGAAACTCCTTTTTGACGAGGGACACTACCCCGGTTTCTACACCAATTTCCGAACCAAACGCTACTATCCGCGCAATGTGGGCGGCAATCTGTTGGGTGACATCGGCGAGGTGACGGAACGAATCATAAACAACAACTCCTATTACACACGTGGCGATTACATCGGTTACTCGGGCATAGAGAATGCCTATGAGGATGTATTGCGAGGAGTGAAAGGAACGAAGGTCAATATGGTAGACGTGCGCGGTACGGTTATGGGCAGTTACGAAAACGGAATTCACGACAAACCCAGCATTCCCGGCACTGCCATCACCACCACGATAGATCTGGCACTACAAGAACTCGGCGAGGAGCTGATGAAAGACAAGGTGGGCAGTATCATCGCCATAGAACCCTCGACGGGCGAGATATTGATGATGGTCAGCAGCCCCACATACGACCCCGACGAACTGATCGGTCGCGATAGAGGAAACAACTATATGCGCATGTTGAACAACAAACGCAACCCTCTTTTCAATCGAGCCGTAATGTCGGCCTACCCTCCGGGCTCCACCTTCAAGGTGGCCAACGGACTCATCGGTTTGCAGGAGGGAGTGCTGACCGCCGACCAACGCTATCCATGCTATAACGGCTACACGATAGGTCGTGGAGTGAAGTGCCACAGCCACGCCTCACCCCTCAACCTCTATGACGCCATCGCGAACTCATGTAATGCCTACTTCTGTTTTGTGATGCGCAACATCATCGACAACAAGAAGTACAAAGATATCAAAGAGGGTTTCTCGGTGTGGGAGGAGTATGTGCGCAGTTTCGGCTTCGGTCGCAAACTCGGTTCCGACTTCTCGTCGGAATACAACGGATTTGTCCCCAGTGCCGACTATTATACCCGCAGTTACGGCCGTTGGAACTCTCTGACGGTGATTTCACTCTCCATCGGTCAGGGTGAGTTGGGTTGTTCTCCGTTGCAGATGGCCAATTTCGCCGCCACAATCGCCAACAGAGGCTACTATTACATACCCCATGTAGTGAAGAAGATAGATGGCAGGGATTCGCTGGACGCCAAGTTCTATGAGAAACACTACACCAAGGTGGATTCCAAACATTTCGAGACGGTTGTTGAAGGCATGTATCGCACCGTACACGGAGCAGGCGGAACGGGTCATGTGGCATATATCCCCGACATGGATGTGTGTGGCAAAACGGGTACGGCGCAGAACCCGCATGGCAGAGACCACTCCACATTCATGGCATTCGCACCGCGCAACAATCCGCGCATAGCCATCTCGGTATATGTAGAGAATGCCGGTTTCGGAAGTACGGTGGCTGCCCCCATTGCAAGTCTACTGATGGAACAATACCTGACCGGCAAGGTGGAACGCCAATATCTGGTGGATCAGATAAAATCAACCCATATAGCCTATCCGCACTATGACAGATAAGTACTCGGGCATAAACTCCAAGGCAGGCATTGATTGGACCTCGGTGTTTATCTTCATTGCACTGATGTTCATAGGGTGGATTAACATCTTCGCCACCACCTGCGATCTGCCATTCACCTCGTTTGAATTTGGCAGCAAATATTGCATGCAGCTTCTCTGGATGGGACTGTCACTCTTTGTCGGCATGCTGATACTGCTTTCGAGTGACAAATACTACTACATCTACTCCTATCCGGCCTATGTTGGAGCCTTGCTGCTGCTGATACTCACTCTGTTTGTGGGACGTACGGTAAACGGCTCTCGTTCGTGGTTGTCGTTTGGTCCGGTCGCAATACAGACAGCCGAATTGATGAAACTCGCGGCCTGTCTGGCAGTGGCGCGCTACATGAGTGAATACAACTTCTCTCTGAAACGACCGCGCAACGTGATGGTTCTCTGCGGCCTGTTGCTGTTGCCAATCATGATTATCTTGTTGCAGAACGATACGGGCTCGGCTATTGTCTATTGCTCGTTCATGTTCATGCTCTATCGCGAGGGAGTAAACGGTTGGATATATATATTGGGTTTCTCGATAATAGGTCTGTTCGTATTGTCGTTCCTGCTCCAACCTGCCGTATTGCTCATCTCGTTGTTGGTCCTCTACACGATTGCCTGCGGACTGATATATGGCAGATGGCGTCAATGTGCAATCTATCTGGCGGGGACCATGTTCGTTACGGGCATTCTGTTCTTCGGCTCGTTGTTGATATTCGGCACCGGACTATCGTTCTACCACTCACTTATCGGCGGATCGCTCTTGTCGCTGATAGTGGTGGGCATCTACGCCTATCGCGAGAAATTGCAAGGACTTTTCCTGGCCATGATTGCGTTTGTGGGCTCGATAATCTACATGCACCTGATAGAATACGTGTTCAACAACATACTCCAAACCCACCAACAGAAACGAATTCTCGACCTGCTGGGCTTGGAGTCCGACCTGAAAGGCTGGGGCTATAATGTTCACCAGTCAAAAATAGCCATCGGTTCGGGCGGTTTTACGGGCAAAGGCTTCCTGCAAGGCACACAAACCAACTATGGATTTGTTCCGGAGCAAAGTACCGATTTCATTTTCTGTACCGTCGGAGAGGAGTTCGGTCTGTGGGGCACATGGCTCGTGGTGGGACTGTTCGGCTGGCTGATAATAAGGCTTATAAACATGGGCGAACGCCAACAGGAGACCTTCAACCGCATCTATTGCTATTGCGCAGCAGGAATCATCCTTTTCCATGTGGTAATAAACATCGGTATGACATTGGGATTGCTGCCCGTGATAGGTATTCCGCTGCCATTGTTCAGTTATGGCGGCTCGTCATTATTGGTATTCACCGTCATGTTCTTCATTGCGGTAAAACTCGACGCCTCGGGCCGAATCAAATCATTCTGACGTTTCTTATTCAGTCTGTCAGACACAAAAACACAGCCAATGAGTACGGACAAAACATACGACTGCGTGGAACGTTTCGCAACCTACCTCACCAGCGAACGTCGTTACTCGGCGGGTACCATTTCCAACTATCGTACCCACATCGAGGGCTTCATCTCCTTCGTCATGCGCGACAACGAGTCCGAGGAGTTTGACCCCCGTCATGTTTTGCCGGACGACATAAGCGAATGGCTGATGTGGATGTCGGAGAAAACCTTTGACGGGCGAAAACTCTCGGCAATCACCATCAACAACCGCCTCAGTTCGTTAAAATCGTTCTTCTCATATCTGCGCCGCATGGGAATGACGGAGATAAACCCCACAGAATCCATACATCGCATAAAGGCACCCAAACGTCTGCCCTCGTTCTTCCGCGAACAACAGATGACCAAGATAACGGATCAACTATTCAACTCCGTTATCGAGTCAAAAGAGCAAGACGACCCATACATTCAGTATTCACAATCAAGAGATGCAATGATAATTCTATTGCTCTATGGATCGGGAATGCGTTTGGCCGAAATAACGACTCTCGATATCGACCACATAGCCAGCAATATGGAAGCAATATCCGTCACCGGAAAAGGCGACAAACAACGACGTATTCCGCTGATAGGACTACTGAAAAAAGAATTATCGGGTTATCTTGAAATTAGACGGCAAATTATTTGCAATTGTCACGAAAAAGCGTTATTTTTAGCATACAAGCTCCCCCGAAAAAAATCGGCAGAAGAATCGGTGTCATCACCAGTTTCCTCACAGGCAAACAAGAACGGCATTGGAGAGGAGGACGGTCAGACAACGAAGCGGACAAAAGAGTGGGTACGCATGGGACGTTTCGATGTTGAAAGGGTTGTGAAACGAATTCTGACCGAGGAGTTGGGATTGTCGGGCAAGTGTTCGCCACACGTATTGCGCCACACGTTCGCCACCCATCTGCTCAACAAGGGAGCCGATATTAGAGAGATTCAGGAGTTGCTGGGGCACTCGTCGTTGCAGACAACGCAGGTCTACACCCACAACAGCATCTCTCAACTGAAAGAGGTTTACAACAAGGCCCATCCGAGGGCCATCCAACATATTAACAAAAAGGAGGTAGATTATGAACGTTAAGATTCAATCAGTGAAGTTCGATGCCGACAAGAAGTTGCTCGAATTCGTAGAGGCAAAAATGGCAAAGTTGGACCGTTTTGTGGAGAGAGCCATTAACGCCGAGGTGGTCATGAAACTCGACAAAGACCACGAAAAAGGAAACAAGGTAGTCACTATTATCCTCGACGTTCCAACCGACAAACTCGTGGCAGAGTGCCAGAGCAAATCATTTGAGGAGTCGGTAGACGGGGCGATAGATGCCATCAAGAAACAGTTGGAAAGACATAAAGACAAATTCTCGAAATAACAAACGATTCACAACAACAGAGGCGACCCGCAAAGGTCGCCTCTGTTGTTTTTGTCTAAATGATCTTACTTGGTATTGGCGATAAGATACTCGGCAATCTGCACCGCATTCAACGCAGCACCCTTGCGAATCTGATCTCCCACACACCAGAAAGTCAATCCGTTGGGATTAGCCAGGTCCTTCCTCACGCGACCCACATAAACGGGATCCTGATCGGCCACAAACAACGGCATGGGATACTTCTTCTCCGACGGTTCGTCCATCAACACCACACCCTGTGCCTTTGCGAAAGCCTCCTTCGCCTGCTCGGGAGTAACGGGCGACTCGGTCTCCACCCAGATGCTCTCCGAATGGGCCCTCAGAACGGGAACACGCACACACATGGCACTCACGTCAATATCGGAGTGCATGATTTTCTTGGTCTCGTGGAACATCTTCAACTCCTCCTTGGTGTAGTCGTCATCCGAGAACACATCAATATGCGGAATCACGTTATAAGCCAACTGATATACAAATTTGGCAACCGTAGGGTTCTTGCCGTCAATAATCTCCTTGTACTGGTTCTCCAACTCTGCCATTGCCGAAGCTCCCGCACCGCTAGCGGCCTGATAAGAGGCGCAATGCACGCGACGAATATGCGACAACTGTTCAATAGCCTTCAACGCCACAACCATGATAATAGTGGTACAGTTGGGGTTGGCGATAACGTTGCGCGGACGATCAAAAGCATCCTCCGGATTCACCTCGGGTACAACCAGCGGCACATCCTTATCCATTCTGAACGCACTTGAATTATCAATCATAACCGTACCGTGCTTGGTGATAGTCTTCTCAAACTCACGCGAAGTTCCCGCACCTGCCGACACGAAAGCATAATCAACGCCTTTGAAATCGTCATTATGTTCAAGTTTCTTCACCGTTATCTTTTTGCCGCGGAACTCATACTCGCGACCGGCACTTCTCTCCGAACCGAAAAGCAACAATTCGTCAATAGGAAAATCTCTGTTCGACAGAATCTTCAAGAACTCCTGACCAACAGCTCCGCTTACACCTACAATAGCTATTCTCATCTCTTTACTCCATTTATTTAATTTAACCTGATATTTTCTCCTTTTGTTTACTGGAAGAACTCATCCTCCTCAACAGCCTCAACCGACGGTTCCACATCATCGGGACAATCATACACCGTAGCACCCAGAGGCACATGGAACTTATCCTCTCTTTTCACGTTCAGCGTCTGGTCGGCATAGACTCGCTTCATAAACTCTCCGAACACAGGCAACGCCATCACCGAGCCTTCTCCTCCCGACGCCAAGTGTACACTCTGATCTTCGGCTCCGACCCATGTTCCTGCCACCAGATTTGGTAACACACCCATAAACCAGGCATCTCTGTTCTCCTGCGAAGTGCCGGTCTTACCGCCCACCTCAACATCACTCATATTGAACTGCCAGCCCAGACGACCTGCCGTTCCGGCTCTAACCACGTTCTGCAACATTCCCAACATGGTATGTGCCGTCTGTTCGCTGATAGCCACATTTGATGTGGTGCTGAACGACGCCAACAGGTTACCTTGTCTGTCCTCGATGCGGGTCACGAATATCGGCTCCGTAAAGACTCCTCTGTTCACAAATGTCGAGTAGGCGCCCACCAACTCAAACAACGACACCTCTGCCGTACCCAGGCACAAAGCATAAGCGGGATAGATATAACTGTGAATACCCATATTGTGGAGGAAATCGGCCACTGCCTCGGGCTGTTTGGCCTGCTTCATAATCCACGCCGAGTAGTTGTTTCTACTGCGTGCCAGGCCCCATCTCAACGGATGCATAACACCGTCATACACGACCTCGCCCGCCTCTTTCGGAGTCCACGGCTCGCCCGAATAGGTCTCTATGGTCACTGGCAGGTTGGGCACCATGGTACACGGATTGAATCCCATATGGTCCAAAGCGAAGGTATAGATAAAGGGTTTGATTGTCGAGCCAATCTGGCGCTTGCCCTGTTTCACCATATCATACTTGAAGTACCTGAAATCGGGACCTCCCACATACGCCTTGACATGACCCGACGAAGGCTCCACCGCCATGAATGCCGCACGCATGATGCGCTTGTGGTGCAGTATGGAGTCACGCGGCGAGATAAGCGTATCAACATATCCTTTATATGTAAATATCTGTGTCTTGACTCTCGTGCGGAACTCCTTGTCTATCTCCGCCTCCGAAGCGCCCCTCTCTTTCAGTGCGATATATCGGTCCGTATAGCGCATTGCGCGATACATGATCTTATCAATCTCCTCCTGCTCTATATCCTGAAACAGCACACGAGTGGCTCTATACTGGGCATCCATTGCGGGCTGAATCGTTCGTTCCATCTGATAGGCGATGGCCTCCTCGGCATAACGTTGCAGACGCGAGTCGATGGTGGTGTATATTTTCAAACCGTCGCGATAGATGTTATACTCCGTACCGTCGGCCTTGGTATTCTTCTGGCACCATCCATAGAGTGGATTGCTCTCCCAACGAGCCAACTCCTGCTCATAATCCCACTCAAACTGATATTGATTTTTTCGCGGTTTGGGAGCATTGAGCACCGTACGCAACATCTCCCTGAAATAGGTAGCCGAACCGTCATTATGACTGATCGGTGTATAATGCAACTCTATCTCGGTCTGTGAAAGCGAGTCGAGTTGCTGTTTCGATATATATTTGTTGGCCCTCATTCGCGCCATAACGGTGTTTCGACGCGCCATAGCCCTCTCCGGATTCCTTACAGGGCTGTATCGTGTGGGGGCATTAACCACTCCCACCAACATTGCCGCCTCCTGAATATTCAAATCTTTCGGCTCCTTACCGAAAAATGTCGCCGCCGCCGACTTGATACCATATGCATTACTACCATAGAAGACCGTATTGAGATACATGGTGATAATCTCCTCCTTGGTGTAGTTGTATTCGAGTTTCACGGCCGTAATCCACTCCTTGAACTTGGCCAGCACCAGTTTTGAGGCTCTTGCCACTGATGAATTGTAGGTCGTGGTATCGCGCGGAAAAAGATTCTTCGCCAACTGCTGCGTGATGGTACTACCTCCACCCTGATCACGATTGCCCAAAGCCAACGTCTTGATTCCCACACGGGCCAACGAGATGAAATCTATACCCGAATGAGAGTAATAACGTGCGTCCTCGGTTGATACAAGTGCAGCCACAAGAGCAGGCGAAAGGTCCTCGTAATTGACATACGAACGGTTCTGGATAAAGAACGAACCTATCATCTTGCCATCGGCCGAATATATTTCAGTTGCAATATTGTTCTGCGGATTTTCGAGTTCCTCGAAAGAGGGCAGTTTTCCGAAAGTTCCCGCTGCCGTCAAAAAAATAATCAACAACACCAAGGCGGTGGGAACCAGCACAAGCGTCCAGAACCAACGTGTTATTCTCACCTCTCTCGGGTCTTTGTTATATGTTTTTTTCATACTCATATGATTGTCGTTCTTCATTATAATCCTGCAAAGATACTACATTATCCGATAAAACGTTTCCTTACACCCCATTTATTGTTCTCTTACAGAGGTAAAGATACTCCGACCGACACCACGGGACGGTTGTTGATGCTGGGGACATACAACGAAACCCTGAGGGATGTTTCTCCTTGTGCAGGCATATTGAAGAACACCGTATCGAAGTAGAGTGAGGCGCCGTAGGAGTAGATTCTTTCGGTCGATTTTTCCAGATTGAAGAGAGCAATATTATCCGTCGGTTGCGGTTTGCCAAACGATGCAAACTGTGCATAATCGTAGTAGGCACCCAGACGGATACGTTTCAGGAAAAACAATCCGTTCACTCCCCAATCGGGATACATCAGCGGCAACTGATAATCCACCGAGCCGGCCAGATAGTCTATCGGCGACGGAGTTTTGGAGAAACCGCGCGGCACAAGGTCATTGACCGCATATGAATATACGGCGCGTCCGAAAAGATTCTGATAATTGGCCCTCAACGTAACGCTGTGATGCAGAGCCACTCCCGGGAGATATACTCGTCCCAGCAGGCTCAACACCGAGGTGGTATGGCTATAAAACGGATCCATTCCGTATGTTGCCTTTAATGCATATCCAAATCTGGGCAAGAAGTCCTTCTTCGCCTTGGCCACATTGTCGGTATACTGCAACGAGGCATACAACCAGTTTGTTCCGCTTGCATAGCTCTCCGTATCGGGACGATAAAGCGGTATTCGCTGATATTTATACTCCAAACTCGGCACTATGCTGCGTGTATGATAACCGTTCTGCAAAAAGATTGGCAGATAGACACGGCTTCTTATCTGCATATAGTCGCGCACCCTTACGGGAGCCTCCTGCGGAGCATCCACAGGTTTGAGGACCACATCCCCATCGTCATAATAGGTGTAATAGTTCATTGTACTATCCTCCGATTGTCTGACAATGGTGGACGGAGCAGGTTTTCTGTCCTCCCACAAAACGCTGAACTCAAACTTAGGTGCAAAAGCCATGTACTTTATATCAAACCCCACATTGGAGTAACCGTCAAACGAATATCCGTAGTTCATGTGCGACACCACCGAGCTGAGCAGGTTCTGCGAGAATGCCGACACATTGAATTTGAGTTTCGACAAATCGCCGTCCATCACCTCGTCCGGATCATAATCTATCGGGCCCCAACTATGTATATTGAAAATATTGAAATTCTTGCGATACCTCTTCGCGCCCTCCTCATCCACCGACTCGTCGAGATTGTTCTCCGTAAAGTGCACCTCATCCACATTGGCAACATCCCATTTGTAGCGGGGCGGATTGACCACATTGCGCGGCACCTCCGAATACTGCACCTCTTCCTGCAACACCACATCCTGCACCGCCACTATATATCCTCGTGCATCATAGGCCGTCAGCACCACCTCCTTGCCATCTGCCGATGGTGACGCATCGAACGAGCCATAGCGCGAGCTGCTGACCCGGTACTCCTTGCCACTCTCCAAATCCAACATATGCACCTCGTCCTTACCCGACGCCACCGATCCGAACCACAACTCTCCATCAGCGGCACGCAGATCGCTCAGTGTCACATGTGCCGCCCGTTTCACGGTGCGTAATGCTCCATCCGTAAGCGACCAACTCTCAATGGCCATTCCGTCATCTTTCAGCGAAATGAAATAGAGGGCATTCGTCTTTTCATCATAATCCAATCCATGCAACGAAGTATCCAAGCCGAACGACAGGGTCTTATTTCCTGCCACCAGCGAATAGGTGCCGTCATAGTCATAAAGCGCATAAGCCAACGTGCCATCGGCCAATATGCTGGGGAAGAGGGTTCTTCGTTCGTTACGCACCGCATGTTCACGTCCGTCGCGCAGATCCATGTAGCAGAGTTGCGAATTGACTCTCTGCTCCCAGAAAACACTCTCTCTATATTCAGTCCAATACAGCACGCTATCTCTCAACACCGGACGCGAACTGACTTTGCCCGTATGAGCAATAACACGCTCGCGACCACTCTCCACATCCACCGTGACGACACGCGATGGACGGTCCGAATCGGTCTTGAATGCCACAATGGTCGAGTCGTTCAGGAACATCGGATATGAATAAGTAGTGTATGCCGTGATAGGGACATTGAGTTTCTCGGCCGAGTCATCCACCTGCGGCAGAGAGTCCCAATAGTCATTCAAATCGGTAAAGGTCTTATGGAACAAATCGTTGACCGACAGGCCGAAATTCTTCTTCAAGGCGCGATTGAAGGTGGGAATGGCATATGGGCGACGGCTCGAAAAATCAATCATGTCGTCCCATATATATTTACCGAAATGGGTATTGGCCCACGAAACCATCTGGTAACCCAGCATATAGTGATTGGGCGCATAGGCCTTGTAGGAGCCTCCGAACCACATTCCGTGTCCCTTCTTCTCCAATACCTTGCGTCCCGCAGCGCGATAGCCTATCGTAAACGACGGTTGCAGTGCGCGACCAAACGTAGACATCTGCGTCTCGGCATCTACCGCATCGCCTTCCAAAAACCAAAACGGCATCAAACCCGTAGCCACCAGCGAAGCCTGCTGACCAAACAGATAGCTCACCGCCTTGACCGCATGGCGATTCATGTTGCTATACTGTGCAATATGGCGCTATTCATGGGTGGCCAACTGTTTCAACCACGGCTCCGAATAGCTGTCAATACTCGGGAACGCTATCATCTCTATGCGTCGCGGTGCCCACATGGCTATGCCGTTCGATTCAAAATTCTCGGTCTTGAACACCACCGGAATTTTCATCAACGGGGCCGTCAAACCATAATTGACACTCTCCTTCATGGAGTCCATATAGAACAACGTGCGGCGGGCATTGGTATCGTAACCCGACGGATATATCACCCTGATGCTGTCGCGTTCAATATTTTTCCACTCTATCGAATATGGCGTCTGGCCGGTATTGTAATACTGCGCCGAGAGCTGCTGTCCGCACAGCAACACCAACAAAAGCATTATGATCAGCCTCCATTTCATAAACCTAATCCCTTTTTCTTCCTTGCTCTCTCTAAAATAACATCCACACAGACCCCGCAAACAAATCAGGCGCCTGCAAGTTTGGATTTATAACCCTCCTTATCGAGCAGTCCCTTTACTTTCTCGCGCACATTTCCCTGAATAATTATCTCTCCGTCCTTCACCGAGCCCCCAACTCCACATTTCGTTTTCAGCATCGTGGCCAGCACTTTCAGATCCTCCTGACTGCCCACAAAGCCCTTCACCACAGTGGCCTGCTTGCCGCCACGATGTTTTGTGTCAAGCCATATACGCAGATTCTGTTGCTGAGGAGGCAACGTTTGCTCCTCCGGCTCCTCATCGGAGGTATATTCAAAATCGGGATTTGTGGAAAACACCACTCCCAAACGTTTCTTCCAATCGTTCTCCCCCATTTTTAAACAAAGACTTTTGTGGTTTTAAATTCTGACATTACTACTTACCTTATTCCTTCTCTTTTTGTCCTCCTTTTTTAACAAAGACTTTTGTGGTTTTAAACTCTGATATTGCTACTTACCTTATTCCTTCTCTTTTTGTACCACCTTTTTTAACAAAGACTTTCGTGGTTTTAAACTCTTACATTGCTACTTACCTTAGTTCTTCTCCCATCAACCCTTTCTTCATCAAGCCATTAAAACAATCCCGACATTATGAAGAAAAAAGAGAATTTGGAATTTACACAAAAATAGTGTATTTTTCGTAAAAATACAATCAGCATGGTAAAAGCGAAACTGCACACAACCAAATACCACACTACTCCACGACCGCAGGAGGTCCTCCCCGAACGCCTGCCCATGAAAGAGGGACAACGACGTGTATCCATCTTCGTGGAGGGATATGAGGATGTGTCTTTTTGGCGAGGCATTTTTGACCACTACGAGGATGAACATGTAACCTTTGAGGTCTCCGTTCCCCCTCGCGAGGATCTGGCCAAAGGCAAAAAAACACTGTTGCAACTCTCCGATCAACTGGGTGTTGATACCCTGCTCTGCATGGACAGCGATTTCGACTACCTGTTCTCCAATCAGACCGAACAGGCTCGAATCATCAACTCCTCTCCATTCATGCTGCACACCTATGCCTACTCCACCGAAAACTACCTGTGTTATGCTCCTTCGCTGCACAACGTGTGCGTGAAAGCCACAAAAAACGATATGCGAATATTCGATTTCGAGAAGTTCTTTGCCGACTATTCACAAGCCATCTTTCCGGCCTTCTTGTGGTATGCTTATTCGGCACAGATGTCGGTACCGACCGTTTTCCAGTTGGTGGAGTTCAAATCCACCGTGCGTTTGGGCTATCTTGACATAGACAACAACGGTGCTGACACCATAGAGTGGTTGCGCCGTCAGGTAAACCGTCGAGTGGCCATCCTCGAAGCCAAACATCCCGAAATGGCCGCCGCACTGCCCCAGTTTGAGCAAATGCTCTTCAAGCGCAGCGTTACCCACAACAATGTATACCTCTTCATGCATGGTCACACATTGATGGACAACGTGGTGATGGTGGTGCTGGACGCCGTATGCAACAAGCTCGTTCAGTTGGCAAACCACCGCATAGACACCTCGGCACGTCAGGGACAGGCGCTGGAAAACGAAAAGAGCAACTACAAGAACTCCATCTACAACGTGCGTGACGCCCTGCTGTTCAACGAGAACTATAAGGATTGTTTCCTATATAAAAAATTGCAGGGCGACATAGAATGTTTCCTTGCCACCCTGCAATAAATTTTTCTTCTATTTTTCTATCAGTTGTCTGCCCCGACAGCCTCTCATTACTCCTTTTTGCTCTCCGCCTCGACAACTATATTGTCGCCCGGAAAATCAACCGAGTAGACCAGATTTTCGAGATTGCGCAACATATTACGTTTCTCGTCACGCGGCGAATAGACATATCCGTCAATCACAACCACACGACCGCGATCGGCATCCAGCGTAGAGAAGCTAACAAACGGACCGCCCATATAATCGTTCTCGGTTTCCCAGAATCCGCGGGTCTCGGCCCACGCACGGTCACCTATCTTACGATAGAAAACCTCCGGCTCAAACACAGTGCTTGTAGTCATATATGAGCCCTCGCTGGGACCCGGTATGTTGGCCATATACTTGTTACGCATGGCAATGATATTCTCCTTCTGGAAATCGGAACTGCCCGTATAGGGATAAGAGTACACCGCAAAACCCTGTGTGGCAACCGGATACTCATACGACATCACAATCATATCGCCGCTTTTGAGCGCTCCACGATAGACATATCCACGCGGAACGTTCATATCCATGCCGAACATATCTTTAATCATCTTTATCAGATTCAACTCACGGAATTTGGTGGCCGCACTCACCATACGTTCACGTTCGGTATTCTCGAAAAGCGCAATCAACTCCTCACGATTGTCGGCAATATACTGCGCCAACGACTCCTTGTCGGGCCCATAGAGTGACACGAATAGTTGAGGACGGGCATTGCGATCATAGACCGCATCTGCCGTCGGCTCGGTATATGTCGGATCGATACGCACCGTAATTATATTGCGATGTTTGCGCAGAAAATCCTTAAAGTTCTCAGGCAGGATGCGCATCATATCAAACACCGGCTCATATTGGTTTATGAACTTGACCGGCTCGGCAAATACCGAAGCCAGAGAATCACCCACGGGACTCTCCCAAACATCCTGCGGCACTATGGCCAGCAATTCGAAAGGCGATCCCGTAGCATCGGGCAAAGATCTGTCGTCACCCGTCGCACTCTTACCCGATTTTCCGCAACCCACCATCATAATTGCACTCATGGCAACCAGCAGTATATTCAATATTACTCTCTTCATCTTCAACGACTTATTATACATTTATTTGTTATTCTGTTTTTTAACCAAACACAAAGATAACGAAAAAGTTTTACAATTATTTGAGTATTTGTCCGCAAGGATATAATTTTGTGGCGAACAAAACAATCGTCACAGATGTTTATCAAAATACCCAAACTATTGAGGTTGCTCACTCCCGGTATCATATGGGAAGTGGACTGTCATTGCAAACAGGTCTATCTGACCTTCGACGACGGCCCCACACCCGGCATCACTGAGTTCATTCTCGAAACTCTCGCCAAATACGATGCCAAAGCAACCTTCTTCTGTCTCGGCAAAAATGCCGAACTTTATCCCCATCTGATAGAGAAGATTCTGGCCGAGGGGCATCGCATAGGCAACCACACCACCAACCATCTGAAAGGATGGCAGGTATGCAGCAAAGACTACATGGCCGACATGAAACGCGCCAACAAGATTTTTAAGACAAATCTTTTCAGACCGCCTTATGGCCGTGTGGGATTTAAGCAGGCAATCCGTTTATTGAAACAATACAAGATGGTTCTTTGGACCGTAATCAGTCAGGACTACTCAAAGAAATTCACTCCCGAGGAGGTACTGCGCAAGGTTACAGGTCACATACGGCCGGGCTACATCATCGTCTTCCACGACTCGGTGAAGGCCTACGACAACATGTCCTATGCCCTGCCGCGAGCCTTGGAATACATCTACAAAAAGGGGTATACCTGCCACGTGCTCCCCTAACCCCGCGGCCGACCACGAAGAATTGTTACAGAACATCAGGCAAATAAAAAAAGAATCAATGAGGTGTTTTGGGGATTTTTTTATAAATTTGTCACCAAATGAACATAATTAATTAAAAAACAAAATAAAAAAGTATGGCAACAGCAGCAGATATCAAAATCGGTATGTGTATCGACATGAACGGAAAAACTTTCCTCGTTGTCGATTTCCAGCACTGCAAACCCGGTAAGGGTCCCGCATTCGTGCGCAGCAAACTCAAAAATCTTGAAAACGGTCGCGTATTGGAGAACACCTTCTCGTCGGTAGGTGAGAAAATCTTCCCCGTAAGAGTAGAACGCCGCCCCTATCAGTTCACTTATGAGGATGATCTGGGCGCACATTTCATGCACACCGAGACTTTTGAGGATATCACCATTCCGAAAGAGTTGATCAACAACTATGACCTGATGGCAGACGGTCAGATCGTGGAGGTTATGTTCCACACCGAGAAAGAGACCGTTCTTTCGGCCGAGCTTCCTCCCATCGTTGAGATGGAGGTGACCTACACCGAACCGGGCATCAAGGGCGACACCGCATCTACCAACTCTCTCAAACCCGCAACCGTGAACACCGGAGCAACCGTTAAGGTTCCCTTGTTCATCAACACCGGTGACAGAATCAGAGTTGACACCCGCACCCGTGAGTACTACGAACGTATCAAATAGGTTTTTTGACACGAACGATATTAACGCACCTTTCCCATCGGTCAGGTGCGTTTTTTTATTCCTCCTCAACTCGGTTTGAAACACCACGCGCCACCGAATCGACGACACCGCCACAATAGTATCTGTGGCAAAATTGTCCTTAAAGAAAAATTGTTTATTTTTGTGCAAAATTAAAACGAAGATAAAAATGCGAAAACTTGTAATCATACCCACCTACAACGAGATTCAGAATATCTCGGCCATGATAGACAAGGTGATGTCTATCAGCGAGCCCTTCGATTTGTTGATAATAGACGACGGTTCGCCCGACGGCACAGCCGAGGTGGTGAAAAAACGCGCCACAGAGTTTCCCGAACGCATCTTCATGATAGAAAGAAGTGGCAAATTGGGTCTTGGTACAGCATATCTCACAGGTTTTAAGTGGGCATTGGAGCATGGTTACGACTATGTTTTTGAGATGGACTGCGATTTCTCGCACAACCCCGACGATCTGGTTCGCCTCTATCAGGCAGCCGAGCAGGGAGCCGATCTGGTTATCGGATCTCGCTATGTTAAGGGTGTGAATGTGGTTAACTGGCCCATGTCGCGTCTGCTGATGTCTTATTTCGCATCAAAATATGTACGCACCGTAATAGGCATGAAGGTGAATGATGCCACCGCCGGTTTCGTATGCTACTCGCGCCAGTTGCTCGAAAGCATTGACTTTGACGCCATAAAGATGAAGGGGTACGGTTTCCAGATCGAGATGAAATATACCGCATGGCGTTTGGGTTTCAAAATCGAGGAGGTATCCATCATCTTCACCGAACGTCAGGAGGGTGTATCAAAGATGAGTGGCGGTATTTTCCGCGAGGCTTTCTGGGGCGTTCTGGGTCTGCGTTTCCGCAGTTTCAACAAAAAAGCCGAACATAAGGTCAAATAGAAATCTTAGATCTTTAAATAACAAAGCCGACGCATAAACGTCGGCTTTTTATTTCATTATTTTCTCACACCTCGTAAAAAAGTTCATTAGCGGCATGGACTATCTTTGTTTAAAAAATGCGGCTAGGGCGGTGACGGCACGACCACGATGACTGATGCTGTTCTTCTCCTCGGGCGAAAGTTCGGAAAAGGTCAGTTCATATCCCTCGGGCTGGAACATGGGATCATATCCAAAACCGCCTTCGCCACGTTCCTCACGGGTAATCTCGCCCTCAACAATACCTTCAAACAGGAACTCCTCGCCACCCAAAATAAGGGCAATAACGGTACGGAAACGCGCCCTGCGATCACTCTTATCCTCCATATTACGCAGAAGCAGTTCGCGATTGGCGGCAAAATCATGCCCGTCGGTGGCATAACGTGCCGAATGGACTCCCGGAGCCCCACCAAGAGCATCCACTTCAAGCCCCGTATCATCGGCAAAACAGTCCAGCCCCGTCTTTTCATAAACATAACGAGCCTTTTGCAGGGCATTGCCCTCAATGGTGTCCGAGGTTTCGGGAATATCCTCCGTAATGCCGCACTCGGCCAAAGATATCAATTCGATTCGTCCCCCGAGAATGGCCTCCACCTCGGTGAGTTTATGTCTGTTGTTGGTGGCAAATATCAGTTTCATTACTCTCCTGCAAGTTGTTTGAGTCGGTTATCAATATAAATTTTGTCAATAATGGTCTTTACGACGGTGTCGATGCAACTGCCCTCGGTGTAGTCGGCCGGACAAGCGAAATTGCTGCGTCCCTGACGGCACATAAGCTTGGCATTGGCCTCATGCACCTTCGAGTCGGGCTGATAAACGGCGATGGAGTGACCACCGCGGAAACGCACCAAACGCATACACGGAATATCGGTCTTACCGTCACCAATATAAATCATATGTTCGAAACGGATAAATCGGTCCTCATCTGGTACATAGGAGTTCACGAGCTTCGAGTCACTCACCGACTCCACACCCTTATTTATCTTATACAAGAATTGCGTTTTGTTGGTATAGTTCAGCGCCACACCGGGCCACGTAGCCTCTCCCTGCTCATTGTAAAGGAACGAACAGGCAAAGATATTCTTGAATTCATGGGCAATGGAAGTCCCCTCTATAATCTCGCGCAAACCCGACGAGTTGATGTAATGCAACAGTTTTATTCCTCTCTCGGCGGCATACTCGTTCATTCGTCCGAACCACTCCTTCACTCCGTCATAGAGTTGCACATTGCGTCCCGACTCCACCAATCGTTCACGTTTGATGGGCATCTGTTTCTCGTTGGCAAACTGCAACATCTTATACAGATAGGCCAGGATGGGGTCGGCGTCGTGCGCAGCGGCAATGCGGTTGCTCTCCTCCCAGAACTCGGCATTGCTCTTGCCCACGGTGGGAATAAAATCGTACTCCTGCATGTTGCCGGGTGACAACGTGCCGTCAAAATCATATATAAGGGCAGCGGTTATCTCTTTCTCCATGTTATTTATTGTTTATCTTTTCTTTACCTTTATTTCTTGCTAAAATACAACATTTGCCCCGATTTTTACTTATTTTTGTATCAATATTTTTCCGACCGGCTCGGAAAGAGCTTTGAAACAGCGGGTTGTTTCGTAGCAACCCCATCATTTTCACATTGCTGACACTATAAAAATGAATAAAAAAATGGATTTCTTTGAATTGGCAGCGCACCGTCGTTCATTGCGCAAATTCACCGACCAGAAGGTGACCCAGGACGTTATAGAGAAACTACTGAAAACCACTCTGTTGGCACCCTCATCCAAGAATACGCACAGTTCACGTTTCATGGTGATAGAGAATCGCGAGGCTTTGCAGGCCATTGCCGACATGCGCGATTCGGGCTCGGCATTTGTGGCAGACGCACCGTTGGCGATAATAGTGGCGGGCGACAAGGATCTGACCGACCTCTGGGTGGACAACGCCTCCATCTCTGCCACATTCCTCCAACTCGCCGTAGAGGCAGCCGGTCTGGGCAGCTGCTGGGTCCATATCAACGGACGCCCCCACTGCAAAACCGACGCATCACAAGGTACCGCCGAGGATTATCTGCGCAGCAAACTTGACATTCCCGAAAACTGGGGCCTGCTCTGCGCCGTAGCCATCGGTTACTCACCCTACGACAGCGTGAAACCTCATCCCGAAACAGACGACTACGAGAAGATTGTATTCGTCAAATAACTCCATTGCAAGTTATTCACGAGTGATCGTATGGGCACGGTCGGTATACAACGTGCCCGACAGATGGTCTATCTCGTGTTGAAATATGACCGCCGTGAAGCCCGTGACAAGTTCCGTTACGGGCATCATTGTTGTCGGATGTACATACACCACTTCAACGGAGTCGTGACGCATCACCTCTCCATACAATTCGGGGACCGACAAACATCCCTCACCCCCTGCACTCATGCTCTCCGAACGCCACCCAATGGCGGGATTGGCATAAAATTCAAACGGCTCTCCCGCCTTGTCGAAACGCTGCACGGCCACCAAGGCATAATCCAGCCCCACCTGCGGAGCAGCAATGCCAACACCCTCATTCAGCGGGTCGTTGACGGTGGCCAACATACGTTCGCACAACACCTCGAACTCGGCCGATTCCAAATGCTCCGTCAGCAAAGGGCGCGACTGTCGGCGCAGAAAGAGAGAATCGTCACGATTGGTAACAACCTTCAACGGCATGATACCGTCACCACTCTCGCCAATCACATTGCACTCCTCCACCGAAAATCCACCCTCGCCACAAGCCGCAAGAAGAGTGGTCAGAAATAAAAAAACAATTTTTTTCATCATCACAAGAAAGATATTCCACTACGTCCGCAAATATACAGATACAGAAAAAACAATCAAAAAAAATGACGGATTGAATTAAAAATCAATTATTTTTTGGTGGTTTAGATTTTTTAACTATATTTGTACACACATCTATATTTAACTTAAATAACTACTATTACAATGGAACAATTGGTAAAACAAATCAATGAGCAGATCGCTATCTTCCAGCTCAACGCTGCTGCTCAGGTAGAGAAAGGAAATAAAGCTGCTGGTACTCGCGCACGTAAAGCTGCTTTGGAGATTTCTAAACTTATGAAAGAATTCAGAAAAGAGTCTGTTGCCGCTGCAAAATAAGGCCCTTTTATCAATTCAACCTTTACTAATGAATTAAGAGATGTCTTTTGAAAACATCTCTTTTTTTTGTGCCCTAAATTTTATACATTTGTAGAAATTAGGGCGATGGGTGATGGACAGAACGGGGAAAGGCGTGTGTTTTGCACCTTTCGCACAACGACGAGAAATTTCATAAACAGTTAAATAAAACATATTATTATGCTGAGAAAAGAGAGTTACATTCGTCGCAGACAAACATTGCGCGACAAAATAAAAGAGGGCATCATCATATTGCCCGGTAATAACGAGGCTCCGAAAAACTATTTCGACAACGCCTATAACTTCCGTCAGGACAGCACCTTCTTGTATTTCTTCGGACTCAACATGGCCGGCCTGACCGCCATCATTGATGTTGATGCAGAGAAAGACATGCTGTTCGGAAACGACTTCACGGTGGACGACATCATCTGGATGGGCCCGCAACCCTCGCTGAAAGAGTTGGGCGCACAGGTGGGCGTGGAGGAAACAGCACCCGCCTGCAAAGCAGCCGAAGTGATCGAAGAGGCCATTCGCAAGGGACGCCGCATCCACTTCCTCAACCCCTATCGCAGCGACACCGCATTGCAGTTGAGCCGTTGGACTGGCATTCATCCCGACATGATGATAAAACACTTCTCCACCGACCTCAACATAGCCATAGCAGAGATGCGCGAGGTGAAAGACGAGGAGGAGATTGCCGAACTCGAAAACGCTTTTGAGATCGGTTATCAGATGCACACACGCGCCATGAAAGCCACGAAACCGGGCGTCACGGAACGTGAGATTGCCGGCCTGATAAAAGGTACTGCCGAATCATTCGGTGACGGAGTATCGTTCCACTCGATTGTTTCACAGCATGGCGAAACGTTGCACAACCACAGCCATGACGGAATTCTTGAAGCGGGCCGTCTGTTGCTCATCGACATCGGTGGTGAGAACCTGAACAACTATT
The DNA here is from genome assembly GCA_017935385.1 of Tidjanibacter sp. GTDB lineage: Bacteria > Bacteroidota > Bacteroidia > Bacteroidales > Rikenellaceae > Tidjanibacter. The sequence continues at coordinate 2,061 of JAGBHS010000073.1, read as the reverse complement.
GCAGCGACCATACCCGCACAATCCCCGTAAGCGGAAAATTCTCTCCGAAACAGAAAGACATCTACAACATTGTTCTTTCGGCCGTTGACAAAGTATTTGAGGTGGCTGCTCCGGGCAAATACATGAACGTCTTTAACGAGGCGCTGAAAACATTGGCGGAGGGTCTTATCGGAGTAGGTCTGATGAAGGGCAATGCCGCCGATGCAGTGGAAGCGGGCGCAGTATGGATGTTTATGCCCCACGGATTGAGCCACGGAATAGGTCTTGATGTACATGACTGCGAGAATCTCGGCGAACGCGGATTGAGTGATTTCTCGGCTCTGGCAGCTCGCGCAAACGAGATAGACACCTGCATCATGAGAAACAACTGGCGTCTGCGTCCCGGCACCGTAATGAGTAACGAACCGGGCATCTACTTCATTCCCGCATTGATTGAGAAATGGAAGAGTGAGAAACGCCACGAGGAGTTTATCAACTACTCGAAACTCGAATCATACTACGATTTCGGCGGAATCCGCATTGAGGAGGATGTGCTGATTACCGAAAACGGTAATCGCCGCATAGGGCTCAACAAACGTATCCCCGCAACCATCGAGGAGATAGAGAACTTCATGGCATAAAAATCATGACATAAAGAAACAGGTCGGCACCATTGCCGACCTGTTTCTTTATACCTGCCATGAAAGCATCCGAGTCATCGGTGAACACACCTACGCAGGCTCCCGAATCGAACACCCTTATGCCTTCTATAAAAGTTTTATGCTTCTCCCATGTTGTTGAATGATTGTCCGTTATTGGGTTGCTTCAACGATATTTTCCCCATCGTCGCCTCATAACGTGCCACATTCTCCTGCAACGAGAGCAAAAGACGTTTGGCATGTTCGGGAGCAAGAATCACACGACTCTTAACCTTCGCCTTACTAATCCCGGGCAATACGGTGGCAAAGTCAAGCACAAACTCCGAAGCAGAGTGAGAAATAATAACAAGATTGGAATAGAGTTCGGGCGCATTGCCATCCAACTCAATATCGATGTGTTTTCTTTCGGTTGTCATATTTTTTAAAGTTGTTTTCGGATTATTTCCCACAAATTTAACACTCAAAACAGATACCCACACCCCGTAGCATTGTTAAATTATTAATTAGTTATTAACAAAAGCGTATAAAAACAAAAATACAGATACTTCATACATTTATTTTTGTTACATTTGCAACATCGGAGGACATTCGTTGACGAAACCACCGAAACAGGTTAAAAAAAGCAGAAATGCAAAATCAGGCAAGAACGCAAACTTTACAAACAACACTATAACGGAAATGAAAAACATCAAAGCAGCGGAGAAACTCAACAATGTAGGTGAATACTACTTCTCACAGAAGAATGCAGAGATAGCCAAACTTCGTGCAGAAGGTCAGGATATAGTAAGTTTAGGCATCGGCAGCCCCGATCTGCCCCCGCACCGAATCGTCATCGAAAGATTGTACACCGAGGCGCAGAAACCCGATGTACACGTCTATCAGCCCTATCGCGGAGCCAAGATTCTGCGCAATGCCATCGCAGAATGGTACAAAAAATATTACAACGTAGAGCTTAATCCCGAGGGTGAGGTGCTTCCTTTGCTCGGTTCTAAGGAGGGTATCATGCACATCTACCAGACCTTCCTCAACCCCGGTGACAAAGTGCTTATCCCCAACCCCGGTTATCCCACCTACAAATCGGCAGCTTATCTGACAGGTGCCATTCCCGTAGATTTCAAACTGCTTGAAGAGGAAAACTGGATGCCCGATTTCGACGGTTTGGAGAAAATGGATCTGGAAGGTGTTAAGGTGATGATTGTAAACTATCCCAACATGCCTACGGGTGCTCGCGCTTCGATTGAGATCTTTGAGAGACTCGTCGATTTCGCAAAACGTCACAACATCCTGCTCGTTCACGACAATCCGTACAGTTTCACCCGCACGAGCGAACATCTGAGTCTGCTGTCTGTGGAGGGTGCAAGAGAGATTGCCATTGAGATGAACTCACTCAGTAAGAGCCACAACATGGCCGGTTGGCGTGTGG
>JAGBHS010000005.1 GCA_017935385.1 Tidjanibacter sp. | reverse complement strand
TTTCAATTTAATTTAATAATAGAGATGGTACTACTGAAAGATTTCTTCAATCTGCAAGAAACAGAGATGACAAAAGTCAAGGGAGTTTCCCACAAAAACTTGTTGATAAAAAGAGAAATTATCGCTTACATGGCGGTCAATGGCGAGTGCACTCTGGCTGAATTGACAAAACAACTGCACATCAGCGTTCCGACAATAACCAAACTCGTCAACGAACTTGTTGAGGAGGACATAGTTATCGACAATGGCAAGATAGAAACCTCGGGCGGCCGACGTCCCAATATCTTCGGTCTGGCCAACACCGCCATTTACTTTTGCGGCGTTGATATCGGTCGCGACTACATTCGCTTTGTCATGACCGACTTGAAAAACAATTCTATACTAACAAAAGCGGACAACTCTTTTGAGTTGACCGACAACACTCACTGTTTCAACACCATCTGCACCAAGATAAACGATTTTCTTGACAACTGCGGAATAGAACGAAACAAGATTCTCGGCATGGGAATATGCATTGCAGGCCGAGTAAACCCCATTGCCGGCAGAAGTTACATGTACTTCACCAACACCAACGAATCTCTGCGTGAGGCACTTGAAGCCCAAATAGGAATAAACATTCTATTGGAAAACGACACCAGAGCCCGTTGCTACGCAGAATTCTTCTCGGGAGGTGCCAAGACAGAAAACAATGTGATTTATCTTCATCTGGGACGCGGTGTCGCCATCGGTATTGTCATGGATGGAAAATTATATTACGGTAAGTCGGGATTTGCAGGCGAATTCGGTCACACCCCATTCTTCAACAATGAGATCATATGTGGTTGCGGCAAAAAAGGTTGCCTTGAAACCGAGGTGTCAGGTATTGCTATCGAGAACAAAATAGTACGACAGATAGAGAAAGGCGTGAATACCATTTTGAGAGAGAAATATGATGCCGGCGAATTGATTCACATTGACGACATTATTGCGGCCGCCAAGAACGACGACAATCTCTCGATAGAACTGATTGAGGAGGCAGGTGAGAAGATCGGAAAAAGTATCGCATTCCTTATCAATATTTTCAATCCCGAGATGGTTATCATTGGCGGGAACCTCTCTTATGCAGGCGACTACCTGATGCTGCCGCTAAAACAGGCAACAAACAAATATTCGTTGAATCTTGTATATAAAGACACCAAATTCCGCATCTCGCAAATGGATAATTATGCGGCGGCACTGGGAGCAGCCATGCTGATAAGGAACAAAGTCATCGGTCTTTAACGGATTGCAAATACAACGATATTAAATATTTTTAATAACTCACAATATGAACATTCTCGAAGGCGAACACATATTGATAAGAGCTTTGGAGCCGAAAGACATTGAGGCGCTGTTCGAATGGGAGAATGATACGGACGTATGGAGAGTCAGCAACACCGTCGCACCTCTCTCTCGGAAAACACTTGAAGCATTTATTGAAAATCAGAAATACGATCCGTTTGACACGAAACAGATTCGCCTTATCATAGAGTCAAAACACGACCACAACGCAATCGGTAGTATCGATTTGATTGACATTGATCTGTTTAACAGTCGCGCATGTATCGGCATACTCATATATGGCAAGGCGCAAGGTCTGGGCTATGCCACGGAAGCACTGGAAATAACAAAAAGATATTGTTTCGAGGTTTTGGCATTAAGGCAAATATATTGTAATATTGCCGCCGACAACGATCGCAGCCTGACCCTGTTCAAACATTGCGGCTTTGAGGTATCGGGAGTAAAAAAAGCATGGCGACGTTCATTTAACGGCTGGATAGACGAACATTTTTTACAATGCATTAATAAAATAAACACATAAAAAACACACTAGAAAAATGAAAATAGAGAACGAAAAATTCGTAGCATTGAGCTACACTTTGACCGTTGAGGGCGAAATTGCAGATCAGGCAACAAAAGAAAATCCTCTTAAATTTGTCTTTGGAACCGGTTATCTTCTTCCTAAATTTGAGGAGAATGTTGCAGGCCTGAGTGTAGGTGACAAATATGAGTTCACCTTGCAGCCCGAGGATGGTTATGGTGTGATCAATCCACAGATGATTATTGACGTTGCCAAAGAGGCATTCATGATTAATGGTCAGATTGAGGAGGGTTTGTTGGTAGTCGGCAACCAGATTCCCATGATGACCGCACAGGGCATGCACGTACTCGGCAAAATCGTTGAGGTTAACGAGGCAGGTGTAAAAATGGACTTCAACCACCCCATGGCAGGCAAGGTTCTCAACTTTGCAGGAGAGATTGTAGAGGTTCGCGAGGCAACAGACGATGACTATCCTCACTCACAGTGCGGTGGCGGTTGCAACTGCGGAGAGTGCGGTGGTGACTGTGGCGATCACGAGTGTGGCGGTTGTTGCGAATAACAAGACTTAAATAGATTGCGATGTTATTCGGTTTGATTCACTATACGGAAGATTGGCGTGTCGAGGGCGAAATAGAACTCGACTCAACCCCCTGTGTAGGAAACATCGTATGGTACGACGCAGCCCATTCGGAGGAGTTTGAGGACAGCATGTATGTTATAGATAATATAATGTATGGCGAGCAGTCGAACTATTTGTTTGTTAAACCATATTTGGAGCATGGCACTTCGACAACGTTCCCCACGCCGGCAGAATTGGCCGCAAAAATAGACAGGCTCACCGAAAAGGTCACACAGCTCGAAAATCAAATCGAAACCAAACAAAACGAAAGTTACAAACTACTCAATGGTCTGTGTAACGATCTCAACGAATTGCTCTCCTCCAATTCATATTTAGAGGAAGCAACCGACAGAATTGTGGAAATCATAAACAGACCGTAGTTTTATACAAAACGAAAAAAGGCCTCCAACGGAGGCCTTTTTTTATTTTTCCAATGTGGGTGAATTATAAAATCCCAATTTCCTGTGTATCAATATGCGTGGTTCAGCTACCTCAACCGAAGCGTCATAATCAAACGAGGGATTCACATCGCTTACCGTAATATCCAACGAATTGTTCTTTTTGCCCGGCACCATCTCCGCCAACGAAACTCGGCACTGATAACTCTCGCCCGGCTGAATGGTTATCTCCTCCTCCATCTGCGCATACTTCACAGCTCCGCGCTGGGTCAAATAAGTAGCCTTCACATTAAAGGTAGTGATAGCACTCGTATTGCGCAACATGACAACACCCTCGCCTGCCCTGTCGGTCACAAGTTCCAGTTCGCCGTTTACCACTTCTGCATCGGGATTCATATAAAGCCCATCGGTATTCCACTCTCCCTCAGCCGATGAATAATATATGGGGCGTTTTTTCTCCAAAGACTTCAATTTCAAATAGGCCTCATATAGAGCAATTCCATTGGCAGAATTCTCATCTGCCAGCGAAAACGCCACCACCGAAGGATGATTCTTTGAGGTCAAATACATATCCTCGGCACGCGAAACAAACGAATCCGTCCATTGCGGATCATTAGATGGATTACCTCCTCGCACTCTGCCCAGACCGCTCTTGGAGGTATTTATATCGGCCTGGTTGCATACATACAGTCCCAACTTATCACACAACTGATAGAACTCGTCGGGCTGCGGAGCCGAATCAACCAATATCAATGATACGCCACTCTCTTTCAGTTGTCGCAGATAAGCCGCCGTGGACTCATAATCGCCCTGCCAATCAGCCTCTTCGGGAACAAGAGCGACCTCTTTATCATTAACAAAGAAACGACCCGCATCATCAAATTTAAAGTTCGTGAAACCGACCTTTCCCACTACATACTCCTTAAAACGGCCCTCATACTGGGTACGTACGACAAGAGTATACAACACGGGGGTCTCGTGAGTCCAAGCCGAAATCTGCGGTATGCGTGTAAAGAAATAGACGCTATCGCGCGAATACATCTGCGTATTGAGCACCTTATCTCCATAAGCAACCGTCTCTCCCGACGGAGCAAGCAACTCATAATAAATAGTGAACTCCTTGGGATTTATCAAGTGGCTCTCCATAACCGCACCCAAACTAAACAAACCGGCACCCTGGTCATACTCGGCCTCAACATACAAATCCTTGATTCTCACCTTTGGTTGTGACACGACAAATGCCCTGCCTATCTTCTGCGTATCATGTCCGCGTGAATCCTCTATACTCTCCGCCGCAGTATTCTTATACACAGTCACCGAAAGCGTATTATAGTTCTCCTGGGCAAGTTTGGTCATATTGAACTGAGAACGCCCATGACCCGCTTGGCTATAACCCACATACTTATCATTCAACTTCACCGAATAGCTGTTTGTCACACCCTCTATACGCAACAACACCACTCTGTCACTCCACCGGTAAGGCACCTTGAAACGCGTCGTATAAGTGATTCCCTCCTCGGTTTCGGTACTTGTCCACTCATTAAGCGGCACGATATACTCCGACTCGACCGAATGATCCCCGGCCAATGCCAAATCGCGCGATGGAAACGGGAATATGGCACTGCTGGCATCCATACGTCCCTCTTCTACCAACATGGGATTTTTATAATCTTGTGCCGACAACGCAAATGTCATGCACGACAAAGCCACACAAAGGAAAAATATTTTTATTCTCATAAATTTCATTCGACTCTAAAAGATAAGTATCTTTGTATTGATGATATTTGGGATAAAAATAGGCAAAATTCCGAAAACATGGATAAATTTCCGAAACTAAATTTTAAACCTGTCAGATTTCAGGCCCGCCGACAAGGAGAAAAGACAATGATTTGGGACTCTTTGCGCCGCTGTTACCTTGTTCTTACTCCGGAAGAATGGGTGCGCCAACATCTGATTTCAATGCTGATAAACGAAAAAGGGGTTTCGCCTGTTCATATCATTCAGGAGTATCCCATAAATCTGAACGGACAAGCCCAACGTGCCGATGTTGTTATCCTTGACCAATCTCTCCGACCTGCCATACTGATTGAGTGCAAGGCACCGGATGTTGAAATAACCAAAGAGGTACTTGATCAGGCGGTCAGATATAACAGCATTCTCACAGCGCGACACATAATGTTGACCAATGGAATTCAGCACCATTACTACTCCACCGAAGATGGTATAAAATACTCTGCACATAACGTTTTTCCTACGCTGTAAATTGCAGAGTTATTCATTATTACATAGCTTTTGTCGAACAAAAAATTCGGTCGAAAAACATGTTGATTTTTCGACCGAACAACTCTTTCGTTTCCTCTATTTTTCAGTTCCTTCAAAGGCTTTCAAAACCTCATTCAGGACCTTCTGTTTAACCTTGAAAACCGTTCCGTGACGCACACCCTCGGGGAAGGTTATCTGATCCGAAATATCCTCCCATGTTTCACCATCGAGTGAACGTACTGCACCATATTTGTGATTTGTATACTTATCAAAATAGACATACAAATAATCCCCTATAAATATCGGAGAAGCACCCTCGGCCCAATAATCACCCGTAATCGGGGCCGACACCTCTACGGGAAATCCCTTGGCGATATCTTCAGAACGGGTTATACGAATATTCTTTTCGGGCGGATACTGATTCTCATTCTTCACAACCATCACATAGTCCTCCTGCTTCTCGTCATACACAATGGTAGCATCAATCACATTGAAATCGGGGTTGAAATAGAGCTGGGTCGGTGAAAAATTCACAAAATCAG
>JAGBHS010000004.1 GCA_017935385.1 Tidjanibacter sp. | reverse complement strand
GGAAGTGAGCGAAGGCGCGGTTAGCTTCAGCCATCTTGTGCATGTCTTCCTTGCGCTTGTATGCGCCACCCTGTTCGTTGTAGGCGTCTACGATTTCCGCAGCGAGCTTGTCAGCCATAGTCTTGCCGCCGCGCTTGCGGGCGTAGAGGATAAGGTTTTTCATTGATATCGATTCCTTGCGGTCCGGACGGATTTCGGTGGGGACCTGGAAGGTTGCACCGCCTACACGGCGAGACTTAACCTCCACCTGAGGAGTTACGTTTTCGAGGGCCTGTTTCCAAATCTCCAGAGGAGCCTTGTCTGCATCCTTCATCTTCTCGCCGACGATATCCAATGCATCATAGAATATCGTGTAAGCAATACTCTTCTTACCATCCAGCATCAAATTATTTACGAATCTTGTGACCAAGACGTCACCAAATTTGGGGTCCGGAAGTAGAATGTGCTTTTTAGGCTTTGCTTTTCTCATTTCTTTTAATCTTTAATGTTTGTTTCTTTTTAGTTTGTTTTGTTTGATTGGTGTAGCGTGTTACTACTTCTTACCTGCTTTGGGTCTCTTTGCACCGTATTTCGAACGACGCTGGCGACGACCGTCAACTCCTGCTGAATCGAGGGCTCCGCGAACCAAGTGATAACGTACACCGGGGAGGTCTTTCACACGACCGCCACGTACCAAAACAATTGAGTGTTCCTGCAAGTTATGACCCTCACCCGGGATATAGGCATTCACCTCTTTCTGGTTGGTCAATCTTACCCTCGCAACTTTACGCATAGCCGAGTTAGGCTTTTTGGGAGTGGTGGTATACACACGTACGCACACACCTCTTCGTTGCGGACACGCATCAAGTGCGGGAGCTTTCGATTTGAACTCCAACTGCACTCTTCCTTTTCTAACTAACTGTTGAATAGTTGGCATTTCTTAATTTTTTTTGTCCTTTAATTTTTGTTAATTTTCTCGTAAACCCTTTTTTGGGCCTGCAAAAATACTCAAAATTTCTTTATTACAATATATATGGCGATTTTTTTTGCCGCTTTTTCTTGATTTTTACTCGATTTTGAGCCCTTTTCGCCCTTTTCCCATCACTTTCCTTATTCTTTTTTCTTATTCTTTTTTCAATAGTATAAGTATTTTATTATACATTTAACTTGACAAAACTACATACCACTTTGATTACCCGACATTTACGCACTACCGTCCACATCCAAAGAAACGAACAAAAAGGTTCAAAACATTCCCTCCTCCCCGAAAACAAAAAAATTTTAAAAAATATTCAAAAAAACAGGAAGAAATAGACCAAAAATGGGATTTGGAGTCATAATTTTGTGAGTCTGCGTAAAAGAATTTATATTTGCAGATTGGTTTTTCCTATTTGCACGGTTGCAACCTGCGGGACTGATTGACAGAAAGGGAAAAACAGAGAATAAAAAACCGAAAAAACAAGTCGATATGTTAGTAGAAATAGTATTGGAGTTTCCGTTTACAGACGTACCTACATGCAAATTCTCAATGGAGATGTCGCGCATACCTCAAAAAGGGGAATGGATAGGACAATTTGACGGTCAGTTCGGCACAAAATACAGACAATTCGTAAATGCAATAACGCAAAAGTGCCGACTTGTTTTCGGGTGTCATCCTCAGTACGTGGAAAATATAGGTTACAGAGATGGCAAATATGTATTAACCGTTTCGTGCAATCCCAACAATTACATATTGAGCTGGGAGTCGCTGAAAGACAAGAGACTTTGCCTGATTGAGACAAAGACCCGTCCTCAGGTGGGTGACTGGATAGTGGACGACAGAGGTAAGAATGTGTGCGTTACTTATGTGACACTCTTGGGTTATAATCTTATCTCTCTGGATGTTGCCGAGAGTGAGCCGAGCAAAAGCAATGCCGATTTGAATTATGACGTCAATTCGATTGCCAATGACGTTCGCGACTTGATCAAAAGGGTTGATGACATTTATTATCAAATCCGATAGTCGGGCGGCAAGAAGAGTTTATCTGCATCGGAAGAGGCGTCACCACAACATCGGGATGGAGAATATCGAGAAGAAAAACGAACAAAAAAATAGAAACGATTATGGAGTATAATTTTAAGGAGATTGAAAAGAAATGGCAGGCGGAATGGCAGCGTCAGCAGACCTATAAGGTTGACGTCGATTCGTCGCGCGAAAAGTTTTATGTACTCGACATGTTCCCCTATCCGTCGGGAGCAGGTTTGCATGTCGGCCACCCGCTGGGATACATAGCGTCGGATATCTATTCGCGTTATAAACGTTTGTGCGGTTTCAACGTGTTGCACCCGATGGGTTACGACGCATTCGGATTGCCCGCAGAGCAGTATGCCATTCAGACGGGACAGCATCCGGCAGTGACCACCGAGAACAACATCAACCGCTATCGCAGTCAGATGGACAAGATCGGCTTCTCGTATGATTGGAGCCGCGAGGTGCGCACCTGCGAGCCGGAATACTATAAGTGGACCCAGTGGGCATTCTTGGAGATGTTCGGTCACTACTATAACAACAAGCTCAACCGTGCCGACAAAATCGAGAACCTGATTGCCCATTTCGAGAAACAGGGTACCGAGGGACTTGACGTGGCATGTACGGAGCAAATGACGTTCTCGGCCGAGGAGTGGAATGCAATGAGCGAGAAGGAGCAGCAGACGGTGCTTCACAACTATCGCCTGGCCTTCCGCGCCGATACGATGGTCAACTGGTGTCCGAAGCTCGGAACAGTGCTTGTAAACGACGAGGTTAAGGACGGACTTTCGGTTCGTGGCGGTTTCCCCGTCGTTCAGAAACAGATGAAACAGTGGTTATTGCGCGTAACAGCCTATGCACAAAGACTTTTGGATGGTCTTGACTCATTGGAGTGGAGCGACTCGTTGAAAGAGATTCAGCGCAACTGGATTGGTCGCAGTACGGGTGCCCAGATGTTCTTCGATGTGGCAGGCAGCGATCGTAAATTGGAGATCTTCACCACTCGTCCCGATACTATTTTCGGTGTGACCTTCATGGTTATTGCACCTGAACATGAGTGGGTTATGGATCTCACCACCGAAGAGAACAAACAGGCGGTGGAGGAGTACCTGGAGATGACCAAGAAACGCAGCGAACGCGAACGTATTGCCGAGACCAAGAGAGTCAGCGGAGTGTTCACCGGTTCGTACTGCGTGAATCCGTTCACCGAGGAGCAGATTCCTATCTATGTAAGTGATTATGTATTGGCAGGTTACGGTACGGGTGCAATCATGGCGGTGCCGGCTCACGACTCTCGCGACTACGCCTTTGCAAAACATTTCAATATTCCCATCATACCCGTTGTCGAGGGTGGCGATATCAGCGTTGAGAGCTACGATGCCAAAGCAGGAAAAATGATCAATTCGGGACTGCTCACAGGCCTTGATGTGAAGGAGGCTATTCCCTTGATGTTTGACGAGGTTGAGAAACGCGGCCTGGGTAAAAAGCAGGTTAATTATCGTTTGCGCGACGCCATCTTCTCACGCCAGAGATATTGGGGCGAACCGTTCCCCATTTATTATAAGAACGATGTGGCTTATCCCGTTTCGGAGGACAAACTGCCCATCATTCTGCCCGAAATCAAGAACTTCGGTCCCACCGAGCAGGGCGAGCCGCCTTTGGCACGTGTTGAAGATTGGGGCACCGAGGAGGGTTATCCGTTTGAGTTGAGCACCATGCCCGGATTTGCCGGCTCATCGGCTTATTATTTGCGCTATATGGATCCGCACAATGACACAGCTCTTGTGGGTAAAAAAGAGAACGAATACTGGCGTAATGTAGACCTCTATGTGGGTGGTATCGAGCACGCTACGGGTCACCTCATCTACTCGCGTTTCTGGAACAAGTTCCTCTACGATTTGGGTTGTGTTTGCGAAAGCGAGCCGTTCAAGAAGTTGGTTAACCAGGGAATGATTCAGGGACGCTCCAACTTCGTATATCGCGTAGTGGGTACCAATAAATATGTATCACTGGGTCTGAAAGATCAGTACGAAACACAGGAGATTCATGTGGATGTAAACATCGTCAAGAACGATGTTCTCGACCTTGATGCCTTCCGCAAGTGGAGTCCCGACTACGCCGATGCCGAGTTCATCCTCGAAGACGGCAAATACATCTGCGGTTGGGCAATCGAAAAGATGAGCAAGTCGATGTACAATGTTGTAAACCCCGACTACATCGTGGACAACTACGGCGCCGACACGTTGCGTATGTATGAGATGTTCCTCGGTCCGTTGGAGCAGAGCAAACCGTGGGATACGAACGGTATCGACGGTGTACACAAATTCCTGCGCCGCTTCTGGTACCGCTTCTACGACCGTCAGGGCAACTGGAACGTAAGCGACGAACAGCCCACGGCAGCAGAACTCAAAACTCTCCACAAGACCATCAAGAAGGTACGCGAGGATATTGAAAACTTCTCGTTCAACACTTCGGTTAGTGCCTTCATGATCTGCCTGAATGAGTTGGGCGACTGCAACAAACGCGCCATCCTGGAGCCGCTGGCAGTGCTCTTGGCACCGTTTGTACCTCACATCACCGAGGAGCTGTGGCACCAGTTGGGTAACGAAAGTTCTATTTGCGATGCGGCTTATCCCGAGTGCAATCCCGCCTATTTGGTTGAGAGCAGCTTCGAGTATCCCGTATCAGTGAACGGAAAGATGCGTTTCAAGTAGGAGCTATCTTTGGATTTGAGCAACAAGGAGATAGAGGAGGCTGTCATGGCCGACGAGAACACCGCCCGTTATACCGACGGCAAACAACCCAAGAAGATTATCATCGTACCGAAGAAGATTATCAACATTGTAATCTAAAATATTTTTCTCTGTTGTCAGATGAGGCTGACAACGAAAAAGTCCGACTTGTAATAGGTCGGACTTTTTTATTAAAGGCTCTCGTCGGGACTAACACCCAAGATTAAGTTTCATATTAAGTATGATAAAAAACGAGAGTATCAGTTTGATACTCTCGTTAGTGGAGCCGAAACCGGGATTCGAACCCGGGACCTTTTCATTACGAGTGAAACGCTCTACCGACTGAGCTATTTCGGCCTCTTTTCGGAGCGCAAAGTTATGTAAAATTGAGGGATTTCAAAATAATTTAACCACTTTTTACCATTATCTTACTGTTTATACAATATTTATTATCTTTATTTATTATTTTTGCAGGCATTTTCATTTCGTTACGAAACGCTATTTACAGACCATGGGGAAACTTACACTTAGTCCGACTATTGATCAGACCTACGTCATCGACCACATCGATGACGGCAGCCGAGACTCTTTCTACTTCCGTCACGAGCTCGAACTCTCGCGACAACAGGAGAAAGACCGACAATTCGAACGAGCATGTAATACCCGTTTCCTCGCTTTTCAGAAACTCATAGAACTCATGCCCGACGACGAAACCATCGCTCTCGAATGGGAGAACGATGAGTGTCAGGCCGCCATTGAGATTGCGTACAACTCTGCCATAGACCACTTCCTGGTGGGCGACTGGGAGATGTGTGCCGGTCAGTTGGAGTTGCTGCTCGAACTCGACCCCGAGGACCACATGGAGGCAACCATCATCTTGGCCTATGCTTACATTGCCATGCAGGAGTTCGAGTCTTTTGACGAGGTGATCAACGATGTGAACGACAAGTATATAGACAAGGCAATCCTGACTCTGTGGAGTGAATATCGCCGTACGGGAAAGATTGTCAATGGCGAGTTGGTCTATATGCGCAAACATTATCCCACCTATTATGCAGAGTTCGTGGCCGACGACCATCTGGCCGATGAGCAGTATTTGGCCGACATCAGCAGCGAACGCCCTTCAAAGGAGGCATTGGCTCGTGAGTTGTGGTTCCGCACCGAACATCTGTGGATAACATTCCCCGGCTTTATCGAATCCTTAAAGCAACACCATGCATCTCTGGGGCGATAACAGACCTCTGAACAGCTATTCGCGCTATTTCAAGGAACATTTTGGCGGCCGTATGCAAAAAGTGGCCGTTAATGGCGGTTTTACATGCCCTAATCGTGACGGCAGCAAAGGCCGTGGAGGTTGCACCTTCTGCAACAACGAGGCTTTCACCCCCTCATATTGCCAACCCACGAAAAGCATTACCCAACAGATAGATGAAGGTATTGAGTTCCATCGTCGGCGCTATCGCAAGGCCGAACGCTACCTGGTCTATTTCCAATCATTCTCGAACACTTACGCACCGCTTGACCATCTGCGCAAACTCTATGACGAGGCTATCGCCCATCCCGAAGTGGCAGGCATAGTGGTTGGCACACGTCCCGACTGTGTGGATGAAGAGAAGTTGGACTATTTCGCCGCACTGGCTGAACAATGTTACGTGGCGATAGAATACGGCATAGAGTCGTGCTATGACGAGACATTGAAACGCATCAACCGCGGTCACGATTTTGAATGTGCCCGTCGCGCAGTGGAGGCAACGGCTGCACGAGGACTCCATTGTGGCGGTCATTTCATTCTCGGTCTGCCCGGCGAAAGCGACGAAATGCTCATCGAACAGACACAACTGATAAACTCCCTGCCGCTAACAACCATCAAATTTCATCAATTACAGATATTTAAGAACACGATCATGGCGGAGGAGTATCGTAGAGATCCTTCTCAATTCCGTTTCTGGACGCTGGATGAATACATAGATTTGTTTATAGAGATATTGTGCCGTTTACGTCCCGACATGGTTGTGGAACGTTTTGCGGGAGAGGCACCACCCCGATTTCATGAGGCAGGTCAATGGGGATTGATCCGCAACGAACAGTTATTGGCAATGCTCGAAAAACGCCTTCTCGATCGCAATCTCCATCAAGGAATTTTTGTTCATTAGGTAGTCTGTGATACGACCTAACTCCTTACCAATCGCCAACACTCCTTGACACATATTAATTTTTTGTTCATCAGCAGGTTGCGTGGTGCTATGGAGTTCCTTACCAACTCCCCTCACCCCACCACACTCACTAATGTTTAAAAGAGTTCGGAGAAGATTTTGACGGATTTTATGTGGTTTACGGCATCGAGATGATAGCCGATGTAACGTAGCAGAGCCGTAAGAAAATCGCTGCGTCGTTGTCGTGAAAGTTCTATCTGAGCAAGTTGCAACGGGTCACAATCCATCAACCGATGCAGCAATCGCGCATTCTCCATATCGAACAGCATACCTCCCGTCGGCAACAACGGCGTGAATCGCCCCTCCACTATATCGAAGAAGAAGCCCTCCTCATAATCATTCTGCGGATAGAAGCCCAACAAACCACTCAATCTCACCAAGAACCAGAGATGGAAATTGGCCACCCCCTCTTCCATTTCGTCAAGCGCGGTCACGCAACCGTCCACAAAGTTGAAAAGCCGTTCGTTGGGTTCCGACTCGCGCACCAAACGATATAACACCTCGGCCAGAAATAGTGCAATGGTGCTTTTTCTCACATCAAAAGCAATGCTTTTCATCGGGCGCGCCAAGCGGACCTCCTTCATTCGATGCAGTTGCATCTTGGGAGATTCAATGCCCTCAAATTCAATGGGAAACATAGGCTGAAACAAGGCGGCTTTGTTGCTTCGTCCACTCTTTTTGACCCCCTGAATCATGTAGTTTTGTCGTCCGTAGAGGTCGGTCAGCACATAGGCGACCATTGAGGAGTCACCATACTTGACGGTGTGTAGCACTATGCCATTGGCCTTATATGTTTTCATCTTTCTCTCCTATTTCATTTTTTGTCTTTCCCCACAAAACCATCTAATGAAAAAATTTTTGGGTAAAAAAGTCGGACAACAGACAAATATAACATTTTTCGCAATAAATTTTCGCCTCAAAAGTTGTAAAGAATCAAATTGTTTGTATCTTTGCACCTCGAAAGGAGTCACTCACACTTCAACGAAGGAATTCGGGGTGTAGCTCAGCCCGGTTAGAGTACGCGTCTGGGGGGCGTGTGGTCGCAAGTTCGAATCTTGTCACCCCGACAAAGTGAGTAGAAAAGCCACTGATTGAAAAATCGGTGGCTTTTTTGTTTTTCGCCCGACGAGAAGACACTTGTGTGTGCGAAAAGGAAGAAAAACAAAAAGAGTTCGTTCGTTTACGAACGTGCTTTTGTATGAAACTTTGTACTCCCGCAAAGGGGAATCACAGAAAGGCGCAGACAATCTTGTCACCCCGATAAAGTGAGTAGAAAAGCCACTGATTGAAAAATCGGTGGCTTTTTTGTTTTTTATCAATCTCTATGGGAATGGTACATTCGGAATACGAATGAGTCCTATTGTTCAATTTCGCCTTCCCAAGACAATATTCCTTCTGAAAGTTCCGTAACATCATAGCCAAAGCCGACGATTATATCCGCAGCTTCCTTGCTACGACGACCTCCACGACAATACACCGCAACAGGACGAGTCTTGTCAAGTTCGGCAATCTTTGCGTCAAAATCTTCTCCGTCAATATTTATATTAATTGCGTTTGGAATATGCCCCTCGTTAAACTCCTCTGGTGTACGTGTATCAATAATCTGTACCTGTTCGTTTGCTATCACTTTTGCAAAGCTGTCAGCATCCACCGAATCGTAACCTTTATTTGCTCCGCATCCAATCATTATTGTTGTGACAAACAATATATAAAACAAATTTTTCATACCCTTTTATTTTTATTGGTTTTACTTTTTACAAAAATAGCAATAAGTTATAGTTTTTCAAAATCTCATAAAGGAAATCAATATTGGATTATTTTATACTGCTATATGTTTAACTTATAAGACTTTTGAAGGCACTTATCGTTTGATCATAAAAATGTTTTGAAATTCATGAGTAAAAAGATAAGTCCAATCAATAACCATCAAAAAGCTTTTCATCAATTCCATCTCTGCAAACAAGTTTTTAGTTAAACTTGTTATCTTTGCACTAACGTGGTATCCGCCACCTTTTCTTTTAAGAGAACACAAATAACTAAATAATTCGAAGAAATGAAAAAACAGATCTTTTTACTCCTCGGCGCATTGGGATTGAGCATCGCTACCATGGCTGAAACCATTGAGGTCAAGTCGGTTCGACATGCCGGCCCGTTCGCCGTACAGTCACCCTATCTGGTTGATAGTGTGGATGTAAATTCAAAACCGTTCGCAATGACAAATCTGCTTGACACCCCGTTCTCGGAGTCGGTATTGGAGCAGGGAACCCAGTTCTCGGGCACTATTCTGCCCACCGTAGAGGAGGGTCACGCACTGAGCATGATGCAGTTTGCGATAGAGAACACCTCTTATGCCAAGGCAAAAATCAATGTGGGCGGTCTGAAAAACTACAAACTCTTTATAGACGGTCAGAAACATTCGGGCTCGGAACTCACCCTCGAACCCGCCACTCACTCGGTGGTAATAAAATATCTCTCCGAGGCGGGCGTGGCCGACACCCTCAACATCACAATAGAGAGTGACGACAAGATCGCCCTTCGCGAGGATGGCAAACGTCTTTACACCATTATGGACGTGCTGAACAACGAACGTTTCGGTGGCATACAGCTCTCTCCCTCGGGCGATTACCTGATTGCCACACAACGCACCAGCATGAAAGAGGGCCGTTCCAACAGCATCACCCGAGTTGTGGAGCTGGCAAGCGGTCGCGTGGTGGCCGAACGTTCGGAGTATATCTCCTGGATGCCCACCAGCAACCTCTATTACTACACCCGCAACGGCATCAAGGGTCGTCAGTTGGTGACCGTAGACCCCGCCAACGGACAGGAACGTGTGTGGATAGAGGCGTTGCCCGAAGGCAGTTTCCGCATTGCTCCGACCGAGGATTTCCTGCTCTACACATTGGTGCAGGAGGGACCGAAAGACAAGAAGGAGATTTTTGAGGTTATCGTACCCGATGACCGTCAGCCCGGTTGGCGCAACCGAGTGAACATAGCAAAATACGACATCGCCACAGGTATGATGCAACCCCTCACCTTCGGCTATCGCAATGTGAGAGCCCTCGACATCGCACCCGACGGCAGCAAAGCACTCATCTCAACAAGTCGCGACCGTCTTACCCAGCGCCCCACCTCACTCCAATCACTCCATCTGCTCGACCTGAAAACCTTGCAGATAGAGACCCTTGTGGAGGATGACGGTTTCTTGGCTGGCGGAGGTTTCTCTCCCGACGGCACACAAATCTATCTTATGGGCTCGCCCGAGGCACTGAACGGCATAGGCAAGAACGTGAAAGAGGGACAGACCCCCAATATGTATGACTATCAGCTCTACATAATGAATCTGGCCGACAAAAAGATTCACCCCATGACCCGCGATTTCAATCCGGCAGTTCAGAGTGTGGTTTGGAGCAAATACGACAACCGCATCTACTTCAATGCCGAGAATCTCGACTTCATCTCACTCTACTGCATGAATCCCAAGAACGGCAAAATCGAGCAGATAGATGTGGAGGAGGATATGATAAACGACTTTACTGTTGCCGATTCTGCTCCCGTATTGGCCTACTACGGTCAGGGCGCATCGAACTCGGATCGCCTCTACATCATGGATTTGAAGAAAAAGAGCCACACACTGCATACCGATCTGAGTGCCAAAACGTTGAAAAACGTGGAACTTGGCGAGTGTCACGAGTGGAACTTCACCAACTCACGCGGAGATTTGATTTACGGTCGCTACTATCTGCCGCCCCATTTCGATGCCAGCAAGAAATATCCCATGATTGTGAACTACTATGGCGGTTGCAGCCCCACGAGCCGCAACTTTGAGAGTCGCTATCCCCATCATGCATATGCAGCATTGGGATATGTGGTATATGTTGTCGAACCGAGTGGAGCAACCGGATTCGGTCAGGAGTTCTCGGCCCGCCACGTCAATACGGCCGGAGAAGGTCCCGCTCAGGATATCATAGAGGGCACCGAGAAGTTCTGTCAGGAACACTCGTTTGTGAATGCCGACAAGATCGGTTGCATCGGTGCATCGTATGGTGGTTTCATGACCATGTATCTGCAAACCAAAACCGACATCTTCGCGGCGGCCATCTCTCATGCAGGTATCAGCGACCACACGAGCTATTGGGGCGAGGGTTATTGGGGTTACTCATACAGCGAGGTCAGCATGGCCAACAGCTACCCCTGGACCAGCAAGGAGCTCTATGTAGATCGCAGTCCGCTGTTCAATGCCGACAAGATCAACACCCCCATTCTCTTCCTGCACGGAAATGCCGACACCAACGTTCCCGTAGGCGAGAGTATTCAGATGTTTACCGCGCTGAAACTATTGGGTCGCGAGACTGCAATGGTGTTGGTTGACGAACAGGACCACCACATCACCGAATACAACAAACGTCTGCAATGGCAGAACACCATCTATGCATGGTTTGCCAAGTGGTTGCAGGACGATGACAGTTGGTGGAACGCCATCTACTCGCCCAAATCGTTGTAACAAACATCTAAACACAAAAGGCATCTCCCCTTGGGAGAGGTCTTTTAATTTTTAACTGATTGGTTTTCAGTGTTAGTTTTATGAAAATTGCGAAATCCTACATAGAAGACTACATGTAGGTCGTAATTAAGTCAAAAAGCTACGAGTGCAAAGGTATATAAAACTTTTGAGAGTAAAGCGCTGAAATCAAGCATCTTTC